>JALWRR010000128.1 GCA_026993975.1 Promethearchaeati archaeon
GGAGAGAACGTTAAGATTGTTGTTAGAGAGAAAAACTGGGAGGTAATCGATAAGATCATGGAGGAGATCTGGAGACTTGAGACTGAGAGAAACCTAGAAGGAAAAATAATACCAAGCATAGATGAGGAATAATGAGTGAGTACTCCTTTCTTCTTATGAAGGCTAGTGTTCTCTTGTCTGAAGCTGTAAGAGACAAAGAAATTAAATGTTATAATAAGAGTGTTAGTGCGTTATGGTTTGCTATAGAAAATATTCTAAAGGCTATATTGCTAAGGAAGAAGGGTTCTTATCCCAGAAAAGTTGGGGTTATGATTGCTCGTATTGCTGAATTAATAGATTCTGTTCATGGAGGAAAGATTATAGTCAGGTATGTGAGGGAGCTATATAACGATAGAAAGAATGTGGATCATTCCGTCATTCTAATGAGTGAAAGTAGGTGTGAGGAAGATTTTAGAAAAGGGAGATTTGTGGTAAACTTTCTTGTCAAGCTATTTGGAATAGAGTTTGATTTACACATATTTGATTCATCATCTTCCAAATAAGTTAACAACCAAGTTAAGAATTAATTACGCACATTAAGATACTTCTTTCGCTTCAGTTGCTCTTCTTTTTATGATAAAAATTCCTATTGAAACAACTGCAATAAGCGTTATGGCACTTACAGCTATTAGCAGTAAGTTATTTCCAGGTGCTTCCTCGCTTTCATTTTCTTTTATGTTCTGGTACTTCCAGCTTACCAGTTCATGTTTCATTATTTTTACTGTTTTCGTTGAGCTACCAACGTTTATAATTGTCTTATTTATCCATGCATAAGTTATTACGCCATATTGGTTTATTCTAATGATTTCCTCATCCCAAACATCTTTGGTTGCTGAACTTGTTTTCATTTTATAGTGAAGGCAAGTATTATTCATGAAGAGTATCCATGTATTTACAGTAATCTCTACGGTTGGTGTTGTACCATTTAATTCTCGTAACTGCTCGACGAATGAATCCATATCGATCCAGAAATCAATCTTATATGTCTGCGTTAAATCAACGGTTTTTGTAGTAGTAATGATGTAACCGCTCTCATAGATTGTCGTGACATTGTACTTAACTGTGTTATTTGACATCCAAGTAATAGTGTAATTATATGATCTATTTTCTAAACCAGTAAACGTTGAGTTATAATAGAACCAGGAACCAATCCCTATCTTTCCTCCACTAGCCTCATATATTGGATTCGCCTCATATTGCATTGGGTAAAAAAGAAGAACTAGAATTAAGATTGCAAGAAGACGATTCATTAATTAATTCACCCCGCCTAAAACACACTTACATCTAAAGATGAGAGGAGGACCTAACTTCTTTTCCTATAGAGTATATGTATAATATCTTACTATTTTTATATATTTATTTAATGATCGGCTTCATCCATTAACTCTAATTGTTCCCAATGAGTTTTTTAATATTTCCTGGTTTCGCATAAATAATCACTGAATCACCGGATTTAATTATGGTTTCATCAGTAACTCTTATCCAATCTCCCTCCCTATTTATAGCTAGAATTTTAATTCCAGCTTTTTCCTCTATATCTCTAATACTCATTCCCCTAAACCATACTTTATCACTTACTCTAATAGCGATTGGAGTTCTCATCTCTTGAATAACATCTAGGAAAGCCCCAACAATGTATGTGTCTACAGATATAGCTGTTGTGCTCAAAACTTCATCAGCGTAACCGCTTTGTTGAGCTAGTTTCGCTAAAGATTCATTGAATATTCTTACAACAGTTTTAATGCTCGGATTAAGCTTCTTCGCTTTCTCGGCAATAATCATGTTCATTGAGTCATTATTTATAGCTATTATTATTGCTTTAGCTTTCCTTATATTAGCTTTTAATAATGTATCCTCCATTGCTGCGTGACCAAAAACTATTGGTACCCCTTCCCTAAGAAGCTTTAAAACCAGTTCGTTATCTTCCTTATCTTTAGGAAGAACGATTAAACAGAACTGTAAACCCATTTTTATTAATCTATCTACTATTCTCCTACCTAAATGACCGCAACCTACCAAGATTATATGATCTCTTAATTTACTAGCTAGCTTTTCAGCTCTCTCCTCCAAAGACAAAGTTCTAACCTCAACAAAAGCCATGATGGGAGATAATTCTAGGAAGAAAGTAAATAATAATGCAATAGCCTCTAATTCATTTTTAGGTTCATAATTCAGGGATAATATTAAGGCAATGTTTTGCAAGTTTAATTCTATGCCCGAGAAAACAAGAGCAATAATAAGCAATATGATGAATAGAGTCATATATATAATTGTTTTCTCAAAAGAAATAAGGATCCATAGTATTTTGCGCGCTAAAAATCTATGTCTCATCGTGTAACTACCGGCCTTAACGAGAATTTATAATACACAATAAAGCAAATATAAATATAAAATTAATGCGAATAAGCCCATTGAGCATGTATAAATGTGGAGATCAAGGAATTATAGATGAAGCGATACGTTGATTACCTCGTAATAATTCGTTTTTAGCTTTATTAAGGAGCTCTAAGTACTTTTTTACATTGTAACTACCTTTATAATCAGATCTTAGAACCGCACCGTTTCCCACGTATATCAACTCCACTACAGTGTCTCTACGCAACTTATAATTCCTAGCTATCCTAGCTATCATACTATTATTCTTGTACTCGTAAAAATTCTTACCAATACGGATCTTGAAGGTTAGTTCGTCTGGTTCTACAGCACCATTTACTAGCTTTGAGCGATATTTCTTGTATATCTTAGGTATTAGATGACTTTTTTCATTAAGCATAGCTTTTATCATTTCCTTTTGAGCCTCTCTAATTATAACTGGGACATTACTACTTATCGCCATCAATCCCTTGATAATAATTTCTCCATTCCTAGTTAATCCAAAATACCTCTTTATAACTGGCTGATTATTCACTCCTTTGATAAATACTAGCTTCTTGAAATCATTCTCTATTTTGATTGGTAATCCGAACAATTTCTTAATCTTAGAGATAAATAATCCCAGTTTATCGCTCCTAGAAACGAAAACTGAGTCTGTGTCAGCGTAAACAATATTTAATCCTAAATCCTTGGCTAAAGAAATTACTTTGAGCATTATCTCTCTCGCAATCTTATTAATCCAGAAGTTGCAATACATGTTTCCAAATCTATTATCCAGTTTTCCAGCGTATCCATAAGAAGCAACTAATAAAAGTTTAAGCGCTTTAGCTCGATAAATAGCCTCAGCATTATTAAGTTTCTTGAAAAATAATCTTCTAGTATAAGGTTCCTCTATTAAAAGGGGTAAGAAAGCTTTCCCGCGAGCTCTATTTATGCCTCTTAAACTACATGTCTCATAGGAGATATTATATTTCAGGATTATTGAGGGGAACATGCTTGTGAAATCTAGAGCCACTATATTCTCATAGATCCCAGGATCAGGTGTAATAATCAAGCTGCCTGCATCAAGATCAAGATAATCTCGTAGCCTACCTACTTGAACATTAGAATTCTCTTTAATAGGTAAAACCATACCCATATCCAAAGCCAACCTCTCCTGTCTAGATTCAATACTATTACCAATTGTTAAACCAACAACTCTACGCGGCGAAGCATAAGAGAAATAAGCTTTCTCCATTAAGCCAGCTACACCATACTTCTCATAATTTAATGAGTCCAGCCTTAATACCCCTGGCGCATCTATTTTTTCATCAGTAACTATTATGCTTGGATCTAATTCTCTTATAATCTCTTTCAGAGATCGATACGCTTCCGTATCTCCCTCGCTTTTAACGATAAATTCTCTGTCTCTCTTTCCAACCTCTATAACTCTTAAATTATCTGGCACCCCAGGATTTAATCCCCACAAATAATCGCCATGAATCGTTTCATCGATATAAATACTGACTGGATTGAGGGATGGAACCTTTATTAGTAAGTGTTCCTCATAAATATCGAGGTTATATATGTTGAATGAGACCTCTCTCTGTTTTTCCCGTAACTTGATGTAATCTCTATAATTAACCAGTATTCCCGCTAATCTCGCTTTTTCACTTGAAAATCCCACACGTTTCCTAATGAATTCAACATCTATTATCATTGGGGCGAAAAGTTTCTCAAACCTATAGAAATCGTGTTCTGAAACATAAATAATGGGTTTAAAATTAAGCTTAATGAGTTCCTTATGATTTTTCCTTAAGACATAGATCCTCGTTATGTCATCTAATTCAACATCAAGTATTATTCCCTCTAGCATTCTCTCTTACCTCGGCAAGAACTTTAGCTATGGCGAGGATCAATTGCATCACGACATAGTTCTGTGAGGCACTAATAGAGCCGCTCTCCCTAATCAAGAAATCTACTACCTCATCTAACGCATCAGCAATTCTTTTATCCTTAACCAGCTTCTTAACTTTCTCAACATCACTAACTAGGGTTTGTAGATACGAACGATAAGAGGGAAAGTTCCTTCCCATAAGAAAACCTCCAAACAAATTTTGAGTAAGGCATGGTTGGGTGTTTAACAATATAAATAATATAAGAACCGTTTTTTCTGCGTACGTAAGCAACTACATCAACTAGATGTCTAATATAATGGGGAGCATTAGGAGAAGGCGGGAAATTTCTAGATTTTAACTCATTGGTAGTTATGAATACTTGCTCACCATAACTATTAAGAATTGAATGAAGCGCATTGTTAAGCTTACTAAAGGTGTTAAAGGAGAATAACCTATTAATGCTCAGAATAACGATAGGAAGACCTAGCTCAAGACCCTTTTTAAGAGCTATCCTTAATTGATTCTTATTATAGGCTGGTGCAAAGAAAACTTCATCAGAATTGAAAGGGAGAATGGATGGGTCAAGTAATGGTCCATCATGATAATCACCGAGAGCAATAATTACGTAGGGTGGATCGAGGATCATGAATACTATTGATGAGTCTCCGTAAATTAGGTTACGTTTATCAAATATTCCCTCCAAAGATCAACACCCTATAAAAATAATCCAAAGTAAATACGCAGAGTGATATAAAAATAAGCAAAAAATACCTAGTATCGTAATACAATCGTTGATTGAATATTAAGTAGAAACAAGATAAAGAATCTTAAATTATGTCTCGTTTTCCAATGAGTACCTTCCATATGGGTACGTACTTTATCTTGAAATGATTTATTTCTTCGATATCCTCGAAGTCATATGTTATTATGAGTCCTTCTTTTAATCCCAGTTCTTTACCAGCTTTTACTAAGGCTCTCGTTTCTCTCTTTCTTGTTTCATATTCTGTTGGATCCCAAGAGACTTGAATTAGTTTTAATGCTTCGTTACCTCTAAGTACTACGAAATCTACTTCTCTGCCGCCTCTATCCCTCCAGTAATGTATCTTCATTAGGGGATTCCCTAAGATTCTTCTCTTGAGCTCTATGTAAACTAGGTTTTCTAGTAATCGACCCATATCGAAATCTATTCCCAAAGCTTTTATAAAGACATTATCCGTTACATAGATCTTTCTCGGGTACATTAATTGGTCTTTTATGTTTCTAGAATATATGTATACTGCATCTATAAAGAAGGCTTTTTTAGCATAATCCACATATTTCTTTACTGTCTCTTTACCCACTCTATGCCCCATGCTCTTAAGCACGTTGTGAGTTTTGCTTATACTGAATATTGGGGAATTCACGATTAATTTGAGTAGATCCTCTAGCACCGACTTATTCTCTATTTTGAATTGCTCCGTTATGTCTCTACTAATTATTGTCTTGAAGTAATCTTGTGCCAGTAATATCTTTTTATACTTAGGAGTTAACACGATTTCTGGTAAGCCGCCATACTCAATGTACTCATTTAGATAACTCTTGACTCTCGATAATCTCTCCTCACTCCACTCTAAGTAATTAGTATTAATTCTCTCCCCCTTAAATTTTAAGAAATCCGTGAATGTTAATGGCAGTAGTTGAATACTTAAGCTCCTTCCTCTTAATTCTCTAGGAATATTGTCGCTGGATAACTGGCTTGATGAACCAGATATAAATAATACCGCTTTCTTACTATCATGTATTCTTCTTGCCCACTCACTCCATCGAGGAACCCTATGGATCTCATCTATAAAGAGATAGAAATCACCCTTAAAACTGAATAATTCTTTTATAATCGGTATGAGTCTTGACAAGGTCTCAGTGCTCTTAGGTATTCTCTCATCCTCGATATTTAGATAGAACGTGTTTTCAGGTGGAATACCTTTCTTAATTAGATCTCTACGAATCTGATACAGATAATACGTCTTACCAACTCTCCTTAACCCACACACGGTATGTATCTTTTTAACCCTACCAAAAACAAACGTGTAATCAAAGACCTGTTCCCTATCAATTAGATCCCCTGGATACAAAGATTCTTGAGATTCAACTAATACGCGCTTCAAAGAGGCATCAATATTACTCATGTCTCACACATAGAACAATTTTATTTTCTTTTTGTTCTATATATAGAACAAAAATATATTTAAAGTAATTCTCATTGATGCTTGGTTATATAAAAAATATCTAGAATATGAGTTATGTTAAAGGGATTTTTTCCTTTTCCTTTTTCCTAGTAAGCGTATTAATTAACTTCACGTACTCGAATATCGCATCAAATAGTGCTGAAACGTTATCATTTAGTAACGCGGAAGTTTGAAGATACATCTTAAGATTTACTAGTCTCCCTATTTGATCTAAAACT
Source organism: Promethearchaeati archaeon (assembly GCA_026993975.1). GTDB lineage: Archaea > Asgardarchaeota > Njordarchaeia > Njordarchaeales > Njordarchaeaceae > Njordarchaeum. The sequence continues at coordinate 6,733 of JALWRR010000128.1, forward strand.
CGAGATATTGCTTCATCGGGTATTTTTTTAATATCCTTCTTATTACCAACAACTATTACAACCGTTTGATTTCCACTGATATCTACAACGTGATGAACCCATTGTCTAAGTAAGTTAACTAAGGTTACTGGTCTAGAGAGATCAAAAACCATTACTATCAGGGAGGCTCCTTTTATAAAATCTATTATAATATCTCTGAACCATTTTTGACCCGCAAAATCCCAGACTACAATTTCATAATTTTCTCTCTTTATGTGATAGAAGTCTACACCTATAGTAGTAGTCACTTTCCTAATATCTTGACCTAGAAACGCTTTTATTAGGGATGTTTTTCCAGATCCTGAATCACCAATAAAAGCTACTTTATAGATCATAAAACTCCCTCATCATAACTTATTAAAAAGCTTACTCAATTTTTTAGCTAATCGTTCACATACCTCTTTGAGCGCGATTATCGATACATTTGGTTCAGTTATGATTACTAATAATATGGATGGGATTTCTGGTGAGTTATATATTAAAGCATTTCTATTCTCGGTGCCCATTAAAAAATAGATTGGGTTTCCCAAACCAAGATTCTTAAGAACTTTAATACCAGATTTCCAAACTAGTGTAAATAACCCAGCAAGTAACTCAATATTAATATTCTCAGAATCATTGCTTGTGGTCGCACCAAGCATAAAACCATCTAAACTAGATAAAATGATAATACATTCCTTGCTAGTTGCTCTACACGACTCATTTAGCATTTTTAATATTTTTTCATTCAAAGATTTCTTTCTACCGAAACTAAAAATCGACATCTTTGACTCTCCTATTTAAAAAATATCTATGGGGAGAACCCCCAAATTACTTCAAATACTCTATTCTTATTTTACAGGGCTTACCTATTTCAGTTTTTATAGTGTAACCCACAGAGTACCCCATATCCTTCAATATTCTAACAAAAGCACCTATTAAAGGACAACCATGCTCTTTGAATCCTTCCTTAGATAATCTCTCACAAGCATCCCGAAACTTACATTTAAGACCTCCAGTAACGACCATGACATTTTCCTCAGTTTGCTCCGCTGAAATATCATCCTTACTGAACAACCCTGCATTCTCCATTAAACTGATATACTCATGAATCGCTTTCATAGGATCCTTAAACTCTTTCCTAATTAACCCATGCGCACCCATTTGCTCTAGCCACCACTTACCTGCCTCCTCATAGGCAAGTTTAGAAAAGACATTAGGCTCTCCAACAATTTCCGCTTCGGCTTTGCCGAGACCATATATAATTGCTTTTAACATTTCCAGTCTTATCTCCTCCAATGAAATTGACACGGTAATCACCGTTAAGCATCAACGTGTCATAATCTCCGTTAAAATCTCAGCAGCTTTTTCAGCTGTTCGCTTCATTTGTAACAGCAGTAATCCAATATTAGCATCTTTTGACGTTATAGTAGCAAGAACACCCATTCTACCGACATCAGTCAACGTTATGTTCCCCTCATCACCAACCAGAATAATGTGCGAAAGTTTACCACTTCCAAGTTCTTTAGCAGCCCTATTCGAAACATTTAATAAAGCTGTGCTCAAAGCCGCAATGATATCTCTATCTATCCTCTCTTTTACGGAGGACGCAAGCAATAAGCCATCTTTTCTTACTAATATACTACCTTTTATTTCTGGTGCTGTAGACATTAATTCATCTAACAGCCCTTCTAATTTCTGTTTATAGCTCTTTAATGTCACCATTGTTTTATCACCTATAAATTAATTTATAATTCGAAATTTAAACTAATTTATATTTTTAAAGTTAACATTATTACTTACTTTATATCTATTGAGAGTATTATCTTGAATGACTAATGATGCTAAATAAATCAAATATTATAACATCTTGATTAAAAATTATAGAAATATAAAAGTAATAAAATAGATTCAATAAAATATCTAAAAGCTGCGGGAACATGAATAACATTAAGTGTTTTCTAAATTTCCTTGTTTTATGTATTTTTCCCTGAACTCTTTAATTATTTTCCTATAATCTCTAAAGATTACGTATAGCAATATTGCACCGAGAATCATTAGGAGTACTAGCAGTATTAAGAACACTAGAGGGCTTTCCGTAATTGATATTAATAGGATTGATACCATCCAGAGTAATATGCCATTTAAAAATGACATGTATACTATAAAGAAGTGGCGGTAAAGTTTTATTCTTATATGATAATCTAGGATCAAGCTTGTTATGAAGGGTGTAAAAATAAAAATCACTATTACTATGAGCGAGGTAATTTTTGTTTCTATATTAATTTGGGTCAACGATATGAACATTGTGAAACCAAGGAAATGATTCGCAATAACAGTAATTATTATGAAGAATTTATGCCTATTAAGCAACTCATTCAACTGATTTACTTCAGCGGCTGACAATGATTGCTTACTTATCTTTAATTCCCCAGAATGCATAAGTAAGAATACTAAAGAAATCACGATTACTAAAAGTGAGATAAACGCTAGAGAGAGTAAGAATCCTATGGAGACCCTCCAGAAATTGTACCAGGATAAGTCTCTAGCTAAATGAGTTCCTGATAAAGCTATGGAGAGGTAGTCATAATTCACTCCGAGAGTAACTCTTATTGACATTGCTTCCAGAGTCCCTTTATCCCTATCCCAAACAATCCATAAACTCACTGTCTTACTTCCTATTTTGTAATATATGTTAAACTCATATTCGTTCGTTATATCATTATAATGGTACCTAAATGAACCTTTCCCTGAGATTATTCTTTCCCAAGAATCAATAATATTGTTCCAGTAACCAACGGGGACAGCGAAAGGAAGTGCATGTTTATGAATTTCTATAACTTGGTTCCCAAGAATCCTAGCAACAGATAGATTAGCGTTGAGAGAGAGGATAGATTCTAGAAAATTAGTGATATTTATTTCATGAGGTAGATCTAGGATCTTTATTGCGAACTCGCTTGTACCAAATGAACTCTGCTCTAAGATATCTAGCCTATATTCACTGTAAATATCATCGATCACTGTTCGAAGGGAATCGTTATGCATATCCATGAGCTCGTATTTTATTACATCGTTTCTTGAGACGTACCAGCCTCGATAAGTTGGAGGATTAGATAGATAATTAAACAGTGAGTATGTAGTTAATACTAGTAGTAATAGTGAGACTAGGAGAGCTATGTATTTGGCATTACGCATGGTTCTAGAATCCAAAGTGCACACCATCGAGCAATCTATAATTTTACTCTAAAATTAAATGAAATATCATTAAAAATAATGATTTATCCTAAATTACATTAATTATCGGTGTTGATATGCATCATAAAGAATTAATTGAGAAAGCTGGTATGATCGTGTTCTTCCTATTGTACATGGTGGAATTCGCCTTAGTTTTTATCGCGTTTAACTTTCTTAATTGCCTCGCTTCAGTAATTCTTGGAACCCTATCACTAATTATAGGAGGCGTTCTAATTTACTTATCAATCAAAACAAGGAAAAGATACGGGAGAATTAAAGGAGATTATAACGTGTTGATTACCGAAGGACCATACTCAATCGTAAGACATCCAGAGTACACTGGCCATGTATCCATAATTATCGGCCTAATGCTTCTATCTCAATCCATAATCAGCTTTATTATTGGATCACTATTGATCATTTCTCTTTATTTAGCAATGATCATGGAGGAGAAAGAGCTAATTAATAAATTTGAATCAAGTTATCTCCAGTACATAAAGACTACTCCAAGATGCAACATCATTACTGGTTTACTTAGGAAGATAAGGAAGAGATCATAGATTAATCCATAGGGAAATCCAACTAAAAGCTCTATAGATTGATGAGCAGCAAGTCATTCATTTTAATGCTTTTAGTATGGATACGATATAGAAGAGTACTCCAAGCGGCATTGTTATTACGTATAGAGCCAGCATATAGAAGTATCCGAGATACGTTCCTGTAATCAATTGAATCGAGTAAGTTATAGTGCTGAATAGAGGTATTAGAAGAGGATAATAAAATAATCTCTTCAAACTAGTGTTTTTCAAGTAGATTAATCGCTCATAAAAAGTAATCCTCTCTGCTGGGTCTTGCTTGGAGAAGCGTTTCCGATTTCTCCACAAAGCTAGGAGAGTTACGAGAATGAGAGGAGTCCATATAATAACTATAAGTATGGTTACTGAAGCTACAACAACATAAATCAAGCCCAAGAATGCAAGCAGGATAATTAATTCTGGCTTACTGGGATTAAACTCATTTGGAAGCAGCTTAACGAAAAAGACGTAACCATACCCCAGTAAAAGAGCGCACAGCAAAACAAATAATGAAAACTCTATTACCCCAGGTAAGTAACCGAGATCAATAATCCAATAGGTAGCGAGAATCCCCCAGAGCAAACCAATTATCACGAAAATCAATGATACCCTATAGTAATTCTCTCTTACAGCTGATTGATAAACTAGGTAGAATCCCCATATAATAGTTATTAAAGCGTGCCAAGCCAAACTGGTCCAAGATATTGAATAGGGGAGATTCTCATACACTGTTTGTACGAAAAGGCCTTCAATAACCCAACCATAAATTGCACCTAGTAGAAAGACTTCCCATATATTACTTGCTCTGGACCAGTACAATAATATAAGAAAGATATAGGCGAATAAAGCGTATACTATATAGGTCTCTAAGTAATCAAATATCGATGAGCCTCGTCTATAGAAACCCCAGAAAAATTCTTCCGAGAATATGAATAGGATCAATCCAAGAGATAAAGCTGATGTTACCCTGTAAAATAAATCTCTTATTGCCTTAAGCAATATCATATCCTCAGACAACTCGATTAAAACTAAGTGATTCTTATAACACTATTAAGTTTTTGCAATTCCCATAGAAAAACGTAAAAAATAAAGAGATAGCAAAGGAGATTAGATGTTCTGCTTTCTCACCAATTTATCCTCCAAGACTTTCTCAAGAATATCTAAGTACAAGTTACCTTCCTCAAGAATTGCCTTATGGAACTCTGATTCATTAAATTTATCGCCGAGAGCACGCATAATATTTTCCTTTATCTGCTTTAGCTTCACTTTCCCATAAAGATAGCTTAGAGGATACCCAGGCCTCTGGATATACCAGTTTAATTCACCACGAATCACTGATTCAGGCCAACCAAGCTCTCTCTTCATGTATTCAACAGCTTCCTCGTAACTCATTTCACCACTCTGCAGTTTTATATCTAGTATAACTCTATGAGCTCTAAATAATTGATCCTCTAGCTGAGCTAACCGTACTTTCTTATCCCCATAACCCTTTATAACCATTAACTCCTCAACATAATGAGCCCACCCCTCAATAAACTCTGTTGCACCCATAGCTCCAATAACTCTAACTATTGATGGATGCTTATTCGCCCATACTAGCTGAGTATGGTGCCCAGGATAAGCTTCATGAAAACTAACGTTCTTTATGCTCGCGTAGTAATGCATCTTCAACCTATCTGGTTCAGCAGTAACGAAATATATCCCAACTTGTTTTTCGAATTTACCGGGACTCATATATCCAGCTTGCGGCAGTAAGGGAACAAATGGTTTTGGTGTCCTAACAACCATGAGCTCTTCCCCTTCTGGTAATGGTACTATCCCAGTTCTTTTCAGTATCTCTCTAGCTTCACTTATAGCTCTTTTATACGCTTCTAATGCCTCCTCTGGTGTTTTAGGATGCTCCTCCTTAATCTTTTGGAGAACTTCCTTAACGCTTAAACCTGGATATAATTCCCTGCTTATAGCTTCAATTTCCTTTAATGTCTCTTCTTTCACCCTCTCAGCCATTCTCAACAATTCATCAAGATCCTCTCTAATTCCTCTAAGCTTAAGAAGCTTCCTGAGATTCTCCCTACCTATAGCCCAATCATCTGGCGCCTCTGGGATAACTTCCTCATCCAAATACTTTTTGAAATCCATTAATACATTGATAGCTTTCTCCTCAACTCTCAAATATTTTTCTAATGATTCCTCCGGCACTTTAAAGGCACTAGCTGTTTGCTCTATAAGCTTAAGGAAACCAACTGAATGCTGGAGAACTTCCGAAGCAACTTTAGACCAAGTCTTAACCGGCCTAGTGCATCTCTCTTTCAAATCTCTAGCTATCTTCTCTGTATAAGATAGTCTCGATGTGATTGAATTTAATCTCTGCTCGAAAGGAGCGAAATCCTTAATGAAAAGTAAATAGATCCCATTCATAATTATGTCTCCTAGATCATTCTCCCTCTCCCATAGCTTTAAATCCCTATTCATAAATAACTCTAGTTCGAACTCCCTCTTCAATAACTCCCAATCAATCCTATTCGAGTAATCCAGTTTACTCTTATCAAACTCCATTAACCTTGATTCCCATTTCTCAATATATGAAATCTCCCTCAGAGCCTGCTCCTTAGAGTAATCATCCATATAAGGATCATACTCATGAAGACCAAGATAAGTACCTAGCGTTGGATGCCATTTCAAGAGAGTCTTGAACATCTCATCTATAAAGGCGCGAAATTCCTCATTCATAGACAATATTATCCACCTAGAAAATTAATTAATGAAAAATAAATTGCAAATAGCTAGTTAATTACAGATAAAAAGTTATTTAGAGTCAAGTTGTAAATGCACCAGCAGAAAGTGAGACCCTGGGGCTCGAGTTAAACCCGATGACCCTAGGGTGGGGATACACCCCAAACTTTATAATCGAGATCATTACTCGTACTTAAATCTATCTTAATAAACATGAATCCTAAGTTCGGTATTATGCATTTCTAAGCGCTTGAACATAATAATTGATGATGGTGATAAAAATTTTCAGGAAAATCCATGATTAGATAGTACTCTTATCTCTATCGTTTCGTGAATTTCTAGAATGCAATATACTAATTCAAATTGAGACTGTTGATAAGGATGCTTATTGTGCTACTAGATGCTGTATAGGGAATTAATGATGATTAAGATTAAATCTAAGCTAAAAAATACAGTAAAACTACCTAGTATCGAGAGTAAAATAGAGTAAAATATTCTTCTTAATGGTTCATCAGATAGAGATATAGCGGTGTAATAACACAAAACACTTATCGTAAGAATAAGGAACCATCCCAAAAAATTCCCAATAGGCACTCCAAACCAAACTCCACTAGTTCTCCAAGACCAGAGACCTATAGCTGTAGCCACTGGATCAGTAAACAAGTCATAGGTTACTCCTACTAATCCAGTTACTAAACTGAGCATTAAAGCTCTCATGGTATCTAGTTCAGATTGATAATTGAACCCTAGAATAACAATTGATAGGTGAAGGGCAAGCAGTACGTTAGCTATCCAACCAAATCCTGTTAACAAGATAACTAAAGTGATGGGCAAGGATCCATAATGATAACCACCAGAAGAAACCCCTAGAAACTCTACTAAACTTCCAATACCACCACTAACAATAGCAATACAAAGAGTATTGGTTAATCCTCGGAACCTATAGCTATGGTAGAGAAGCACGAGTGCCAAAATTATAACCAATATAATGAAGAAAATGTGCTCAATCACTTCAAATCCCTCCATATTTAATAGCTCTTTTAAGGTAAAGAATCAGCAGGAAGACTGGTAGAATAGAAATTATTAAGATATCAGCTAGTCCAGCAATCAAGCAGATTAATACATGAATAAATATTATAATAATGAAAATTATGAAGGGTAAATGAAACATAACTTTATTCCTATTTATTTTCATTGAAGACGCATCCTAGGAGCAGTCTAGATTTGGTTGCGAATAGATTAAAAGACCAGTCATACAAAGAGATACATTCTGAGAAATAAAAATTATTTACAATTTTTATATTCGAATTGCCCGTAGTCTATTACTTATTTGAAACGCTGGAACGAGTGGTTCTCGAGGAGGATCTACAGAGAAGACTCCTTAAAGAAGCATCGCTTAACATTAACAGAAATGTTTTACTTTTAGATTAGCTTGTTTTGTTTTAGGTACTTTATTCCTTGTTTTGTGATGCCGTATGTTGCTCCTCCGTTTGCTCTTCTTCCAGAGTGTTTCCATATTAATCCCCGTTTTTCCAGTTGTTTTAGTGTTTTTCTGAGATTTATTCTCATTAGTTGTTTTCTGGGTATTTTCTTTTGTATGTATGGTAGTGAGACGTTTGCTTTTGTTGATCCTTTGCATGCGAGGTATATTGCTAAGAGTACTATTGTTGTTTCCTCTTCCATTTTGTTTCATCGCTTTCAGCATTTATTCACTTATTTACGGATAAATTTTTAAAAATTTTATACTTTTTTGCGTATAAATTTTAATATAAACTCGTGTTTAAACTTAAATATAAATTTTGGTATAACGTGTAATAGGATGATGTTTGGTGAAAATCATGGGTAAAAGGAGTTTCGAGGAAGTATTGGATGAAATACTTGACGGCTTGGACGTTCTCCACGACGAACCCTTTACCGTAAAGGATCTCGCAGAACTTACTGGCATAAGGTATGATACTGTTAGGAAAATGTTGAACTTTTTCGAGAAGATCTATAGCAGGGGCCTGCTGTTAAAAGTGAAGGAAAAACCAAGACTCTATGCTTGGATACCCAGTAGCGACATGGTGGAATTAATAGCGACAAAATTCTTCAGGGTATTATTGTTGAGGGAAAGCATGAGTACAGAGGACATGGAGAGAGAATACGGTTTGAAAGAGGAAGAAGCCAAAAAGATATTCAAGATACTGGTTGAAAAGAAGCTCGCCAGATGGATAGATAGCAACAGAATAGGATTACTACCCATCAAGGAATACCTAGAACTAACAGAGGAAGACAAGGAACTAATCAAAAAACTAACAAGTGTAAAAGAAAAAAAGAAACAACCAATACCAGCATAGATCTTGTTCTTCAACCACTTCAATATTTGCAAATTAACTGATATGATTCCCGTTTCAAAAGGCTGACATGAAAAGTTGACCTGAAAAAAGTTTAATACATATTTCCTAACAAATGTATGGAATTCGTAAATATGTAATGAGGTAAATTG
>JALWRR010000129.1 GCA_026993975.1 Promethearchaeati archaeon
CTTTTATCCACGCAACCCACGTGCTATGCGAGAATACTTGATCCACTGATAGACCAACTAGCTCCGTGTTTAATTTCCTAAACTCATCATATCTCTTCTGGAATGCGACGAATTCAGTTGTACAAACTGGTGTGAAATCAGCTGGGTGACTGAATAGAACTAACCACTTACCAGCGTAGTCATCAGGAATTCTTATCTTTCCATGCGTGGTTTGGGCTTCAAAACTTGGGAATTTCTCCCCTAATGAGGGTATTTTTACTTCCTGAGCCATACAAAACACCTAACTCCTAGATTCTATATTTTGTATCTAATTTTATTAATCTATAATACTTTATTTGTTTTTTAAATTTTTCTTTTCGAAAAATATACTAATTCTTTACAATATATTAAAATCAATATCTCTAATCAAAGAGAAATCTTCGATCTAATGAAAGTGGATTCAGAAAAAACTTTTTGAGAAAAAAATAGATAGTGCTTTATTTTCTAATTTTGCAAACATAAACAAGATATGTATTTTCACCGCGCTTCTCGATTACTCGTCCATCACTTAACATGAAGTAGGTCTCGGGAAGCTTTGTGATAGCTCCTTCTTTGCATGGTGGGCACTCGAATTCCTCAATTGTTAATCCATCTTTACTAGCTCTTATATAGAAGCAGTAATTTATTTTCTTGGCGAGATTAATTGCTGTGTTAGCTTGTGATGCGTTTGATACGCTTACGATTGCCTCGTTAGATGGTTCGTTTATATTGATTATCTCTCCTTTAGTTATCTCTTTTATCTCGCTTATGATTCTTCTTAATGAGTGAGGGTCTCTTGCTCTGATATTAATCTTCAATTTATCTACGGTGATAGTGCTTAAGCCCGATTTAAACTCCTTCTCTATTTCGCTCATATAACCACCCCCTTAAGTAGATTAGGGAGTGGCTAGAATTAGTATTCTATAAAATAAAATAATACTCGCTGAAAATAAATAAGTTTAACTCTACATGATTTTCCTTCAGTGCGATTCTAAGTTAAAACAATAATTATGGAGGTAATTACTAGTAATGATAAGAAATACGGTATAGCAATTATGTGATATGTCTTGTAATCGATATCAGCGAGCCTTAAACCAATAATATTCGCCATTGAACCAATAATGAATCCTACTCCCGCTAAATTAACTCCTATAGCTAGTGCTCTCCAATGAGTAGTTAAGTTTATTAGAATTATTGTAGCAGGAACATTACTGATTAATTGGCTGATTATTATTGCTAGGAAGAATGTTAGGTGAGGTCCTAGGTTGCGAAGATTTATTATCTTTGTAATTATCAGAGCTGTACTATTAAAGTCGAAAAGCATTAAGATAAATATCACTATTAGAAATGGGTCTATAGCTTTTACGATCTCCCGCTTAAGAATGAAGATTGATGTTAAAGCAATGATCAGTAATATTAAACTATACTTAGTTCCAATAATGAGGAAACTTGCGAGTAGAGCTGTTGAGATTGCACCCAGTTTTTTATCTAGGTAAATATTAGGAAGAAGCATATCATCATTCTCTAATTGGATTCTATCAGATCTCAATAGGAATAGTGCATACAGCAATAGGAGCATCTCTGAGATCACTATGAATGGGAGTATGGATAAAACGAATTCTAGAAATCTCAAGTGGTAATGATGCCATATAATTAAGTTCTGAGGATTACCAAGAGGCGTAAGGGATGATCCAATATTAACAGCAATTATAGTTAAGATTACTAATTTCTCTTTCGGGATTTTCGAGATTTTTGATAAAGTTAGAGCCATCGGTATAACTAGGAATAAACTAGTGTCATTCATCAGTACGGTTGCAATTAAGCTAGTCGCAAGCAGAAACATGATTGCTTCAGAGAGATTGTCTCTGATCCCACTAACAAATCTAATGACAATTAGGTTTATTATGCCAGATGATTTCATTCCCTCTGCAATAATCATCAATAGAAGTAGCGAGTATATGATGTTCCATTGAATCAAATTATTAATGTTTGCGAGAACCGATGGTTCAAGAATAATAATTATCATGGCCTGGATAAATAGTATAGTGAGTAGTAATTGATCTTTAATAGCATCTAAAACATCTTTCGTTTCAACTCCCCTGTCAATCTGTAATCTGGAATCACATTCTTACCGTCATGAGATATTTTTAAATGAGCAACAATAAATGATCTCCAAGCTATAGGAATAATCCAAGCTCTCTCAGGTTCACGATACTCAGCAGCATCCAAAACCCTTAATTCGCCAAAAAATTTTCTTGAAACATCCATTATTGCTTTCTCATCTATCGATCCAACGTATTTAACATGAGGCTTACCCTTAGGAAGAAAACTATTTTTAGCTATATCGTAGTGAATAATATCAAGAACAAATCCCTGGTACAGAATAGGAATATCTATATGGATTCCATCAGGAGTCCTATGATAAAGAGGCGGGGCTGGCTCAATGAATTCAATTACCTTCCCAGCAGTTTCAATAGCTCTCGAAGCTAGCTCTTGAGATATATCATAATCATTTAAGTTCTCTATAGGTGGCTTTTCTCTATCGCTCATTCAAGATGCCTTTGACCAATTAAATATAAGAATCTTCATAACAAAATCCTCGCTATATTAAATTTAAATTGATACCAAAAGCACTCGGATTTATCTAGTAGATAATAATATAGTGGAAATTTATATTTACGTAAATCTTAAATAAAAGTAAACCTTTAAAGGTTTACTAATGTTTCTATTAGTTGACTAAAAATGGAGTTCAAGTATTATGAATTGAGAGTCATTGATTATGTGGTGATCTATGTAACATTGCCTATAACGCTGGTCATGGTTCTACAGATTTTTAATACTGTCGTATATGATCCTGCGATTCGAAACTATATAAATTTCGTTAGCTTGATTATCCTGATAGCTTATATATCTTGGCTTGTTCTGCTTGCGATGACTAAGAATAAGGTTTATTTGAATGATTTCATCTTCATTGATAGTTTCTTCAGAAAAACGAGAATTAATCCAGATGACATAGTGTCTTTTCAAGTACTTGAGGATCTACCTCCTGGAGAACCTGACTATAAGATTTATGGCTATATCAATTTAGCTAGCTATGGGCTATTAACTTCGCTACTAATTATATTCATGATTATGTTGAATGCTGTGCCGATATACATTATTCTGACTATTGTGATTCTAGCTATAATGCTTTTCATCCCATTTAATTTAACTACAAGTAGATATATTAGCGGCATTATATCAGGAATTGTCACAGGTGTGTTAATGTTTTTGTTTTTCGCTGGTACTAATATGATTCCGAATGAGTTCGCTGCTATGGATTTTGTTTTAACTATAATTGTTTTTGTTGCTGCAGATACGATTATTATGAATAAGCGGATATCTAGTAATAGAACCCTTTACTTGAAGTTTAAAAGCAATAATAAGTCCAAGTCAATTGTCTTTTTTGGTAATATCGTTGATGTTCTTGAATTTAAGAATGATTTAATGAAAGCGATTTCAAGAAACATGGATACTGGTGAGTGAGCCTCGTGCTTTTACTAACAGAAACACAGGATAAGATATGGGATCTAAAGCTAAAGGGTTTCCAGGATAGTGAGATAGCTAGTAAGCTAGGGATATCTAGACAAGCTGTTAATAAAACTGTAAGGGCTATTAGAAGTAAGCTTGCGGATTTTTTCCTTTTCTTATCTAAAATCATTGAGTGCGATATCGCGAAGCTTGATCTTAATAAAGGGATCTTTGTTGGTAGATTGAGATATCTAGATGAGATAGTTTATGGCTGCTACATACCTTTTTATGGACCGATCCTAGTTTCTAGGAGAGTTCTTTCTCTTGAGAATGTAGAATCAATAAACAATATTAAGGCCCTCTTCGAATTCGCTAAGAAATATTTCTTATTTCAGTTCGAAAGAATCAATAATAAAGCTCTTAAAAAGCTTTTTGAGAACTTATTTGAGAAAGTTAAGATTCCACATTAGATGCTTGATTAAATTTAATTAGTTTAGTAATGAGAAATAATTAACTATATCGATAGGCTTGTTCTCATAATTAACTAGTTTTTTGTCTTTTATAGCCTTTATGCCTAGTGCCAACATAGATGACTCCTATTTGTTGCTGGAGAAATTAGTTGGCTTAGATATCGAGAGGAAA
>JALWRR010000130.1 GCA_026993975.1 Promethearchaeati archaeon
CCTAGTCCCGCAACTTCAATACTCTCAGACAAAACCGTGCTTGGTCCAGCAATATAATAGATCCCAGCAATTAATAGAACTAGAATAATTAATACTCCTACTGCTGTCTTACCCAATTATATCACCGAAAACATCTTCACTAAGTTAAGGTTCTTTAGCTATATATAAGGTTTTTTATGATTATGTTTAAAGAATTTGAATTATTGATTAGTAATCGGTGATCTCGAGTTTTCTTAGGAAAGATGATGCTGTATCGAAACCGAATTTAAGCGATGCTAGAGAAGCGATGAATAGGAATGCAAGCAGCATTACTCCGAAACTCTTTGATAGGAAGTAGTAAGTAACAATTATAAGCACTTGGAATATCACTATTATGAATGTAAAGACAAGCATTATGATTGATCCGGCCCTATCAAGCGCTCTTCTAGGATTATCCGCCTTCAAATTCACGTACTTAACCCCGATATACAAGCCAAGCCCAATACTAAGAATTATGTTTAATGCTAGAAATAAGGAGAACATAATCATGAACTCTAGCGATAGACTAGTTATGAGTGATATTATGGATACTTGTCCTAGCCCAGTTAAGATCTCTACTAAGAGAAGAATAATCGATTTACTTTTAACTAGGTAAGCTGGATCAGTTGGACTAGAGAGAATTATCGCGAGAGCTCTCCTCTCAACAGCTAGTGATACAGAGTAATAATTCGCGGTAAGCATCATGAATAAGGATGGGTAAAAGACAACCACAGTCATTATGGCGAATTCATGAAAGAAACCCGAACTGGAGCTAGAGGATAAGATGAATATTATCGTAAAAACTATGATCATTATTGGCCCAAACAGGAGCGAGTTCAATAATAGTGGTTCCCTAGTTATATTTCTTATCTCCTTATTTAATAACCCCCTAATCGGTGGTCTAAATAACCTTCCTATGATCCCTTTCCTTACATCATATCTAAATATCTCAACTGGAGGGTTAAGCTCTCCATTAAGAAGCTTATAGCTTATTACTCTAAACGAGATAATAATTAAGGCCAGTAATATCAATAAGTCACCAGATACTTGAAGTACAAGCTCTATTGGAGATAATTTCGATAAATACAACGCAAAAACGAACCATCTAAAAGGCGAGAACTCACTATTTAAAATCCCTAGAACCAGATTTATCTCATCTCTAAACGTATTATAACCATATATAAACAAGTAAGTAAGCGTCACGAATGACATTAATACGATGGATAAAATCATTCTCTTCCTATGCCCAAGCCTCGTATAAGCTAAAGCTGTCAAGGCACCCGTAAAAGAGAAAGATAAGATTACTAGAATCAGGTTCAGAGCGAAGATAAGTATGGATAGTAAATCGAAATTAAGAGCAAACAGGAACCATATTAAAGCAGGGAGTATAATCTCAGTTATTAGACTCGTTACAGCTAGAGATTGAAGAAATAGATAAATGAAGAGGATCCGCTCTGGTTTACTTGGAGATAATAGAAATAAGTCTATTTTGCTTTTAATCCCTTTCCTAACAGTTACTATTAATGAGCTACCAGCGCTAAAAGAGAAAAATGCTAGTATTAGGGTGATTCCAGTGAGCCCATTTACTATGTTCTCGGCTAATGAGCTTAAGAAGGCCCTCATGTATACTGGTTTAATAATACTGAATAACACGTATATGTATCCTAATTCAATAAGCAGTGATATTATGAACCATACTAGTCTTGACTTCTTTTGAAGCAAGTAATTCTTAAAGCTCTTTAACTCGTACTTAGTGATTATGGAGAGAGAACCCATTGCAATCGTCCTATTGCATTGAATTCTTAATGAAACTCTCATGAGCCTTCTTAATCATTTCTAATGCCTCATCTCTATTACCCCAACCCTTAATATCAACCCATTTCTTCTCCTCTAGATCCTTATAATGTTTGAAGAAATGCTCTATTTCTCTCAACTCGGATACTGGTACGTCATTTATATCTTGTATATGGGATAACCTCGGTTCGTTGGAGGGTATTGCGAGTATCTTGAAATCTGGACCTGCTTCATCATACATCTTAAGTAATCCAACTGGTTTAGCTGGGATAACACAGTATGGGAAACTAGGCTTAATGGTTATTAATAATACATCTATCGCGTCATGATCCTCACTTAGTGTCTGGGGTATTATTCCGTAATCACCAGGATAAACCGTTGAAGTATGCAGTGATCTATCAAGCTTTATAACTCCAAGCTCAAGATCAAGCTCATACTTATTTGATGCTCCTTTAGGTATCTCAACGACCACATATACTTCTTCAGGAAACTTATCTTTCGGCCCAGGAGGTAACTCTCTCCATAGGTTTCTCATTTTTAACACCTTTCATTAATATTAGGGGGACAATGAGGGTTATTGAGAAGCCCATTAACCAATATAAAACATAGGTCACTAGGATAATTTCTATAAGCTTATTTAATAAATAGAATACCATTACAAGTATTAAAGCTATAACTGATCTGATAGCGACATCAACTATATTATCTGCGTCTGGTAAATGCAAATTGTTAGCTTCAGCTATTAAGTACCCGACATAAATTCCAGAAAAAGCGCCCATTGTCTTCATGGAGATCTCAACTTCGCTTATAAAGGATCCCGCCGCGTCATACGTTAGTAATACAAGCAATGCTGGTAGAATAATAGCTAATATTATCCCTAAGTTCAATGCTATCTTATTATGAATCTTTTTGCTTGAAAGTAACTCGATTAATACTATTGAGAATAAGCCAACTATAAATCCTCCAATTATATCCTCTAACCGATGTACACCAAGATACATCCTAGAATAAGCGATTAACGGAATCAATATTATTGATAAAATTGCAAAGAATTTATGTTCTCTAAACCTATAAGCTAGATAACCCCAGTATGTAGTCGCATTAGTTGAGTGGCCACTAGGAAAACTGTAGCCGGATGCTGAAACTTTCCAATTCTCTTGAGGCGGTCTCTCTATCTTAAAATAAGCTTTTAATAAATGAGTCAACCAAATCCCTACTAGGACTATAGTAGCTAGCTTTAGACCGATTTCTCTTCTATAATAGTAAATTATTGGTAACGTAGCTAAGAGAAACAACTCGCTTCCCAGATTAGTAATAATGACAAAAATTAAATCTATGAGATCAGTCATACAATCACCATTTATAATGTATCCAAAAATAAATATATGACTTCCTGATGCGTAAATATATAATGTATCGAGAAATTATTTTTTAAGTATCAAGGACTCTTAGCAAAAATTATTCATAAAAACATATTCTAGCTAATTTGAAATTGATATAAAAAAGAAAAAAGGTTTATTTTTTCTTACGAACAATAATTAGCATTATTATTAATGATGTAATTATTATAATTAAAACTAATAGAGTTTCTATTGGATAACCTCTTTGTGGTCTAGGATAACTATTTGGATCTAATGGATCAGTACCTGCGGCTACTTCCTCGCCATCAGAATAACCATCTCCATCTGTATCTGGATTATGAGGATCAGTACCATGCTGGAATTCCTCTAGGTTCGTTAATCCATCGTTATCGAGATCAAGTTGAGCATCACTAGCATCTTTTGGATTTAATTGATTATATACTTCCCACCCGTCTGTCATTCCATCTCCATCTGTATCTGGGTTATGAGGATCTGTATCATTATGATATTCTTCTAGGTTTGTGAGACCGTCATTATCGGGATCAAGTTGAGCATCACTTGGATCATTGGGATCTAATCCATGTTCTCTCTCCCAATCGTCTGGTATGCCATCTCCATCACTATCTGGCAATGGGGTAGGTGATGGCGGCGCTACTTTTGCTCTCCTACCAACCTTTATTATTTCTGTAGGATCTTGGTATACTGCGTATCCATCCCACTTTGGGAATCCTATACTAAGGAAATACATTGAACTTTCAAATGTCCATCCAGCAGCGGATGAAGGAGAGTTATAGCCAACATATATATTTTGATATGTATATATGGGAACTGTTTGCGAAGAAGCATTTTGCATCGTATAGTTTCTTGCCCAGAGATATTGGTCACTTAGTATTATCTCAGCGAATGATACATTTTCAGAACCAATTCTGACTTTGGAAGCTTCAGCAATTTGATCATTGGTTAAAACTCCAGTATCCGTAGACACAGACCAACTCGTTGTTGTTTCTGCATACACATAGTAGCTTATGGCTAAACTTCTATTCTCCAATACTTTCCTGCCCTTCGGTAACATGACATCCCAATCTCCAATGTATTGATCAAGCTTTATGTAGGCTTCTCTATTTCCCGACTCATCTGCTGTCATGTTACCTTTGAAGTTTATCTTGAAGGACAAGAAATCTATTGAAACGTCAACAGGCTTATTATTGAATGTGTTGAAGTCACTACCTTCAAGAGTCTCTCCACCATACCACCACCAGATGCTATGAGAAGCTGGGTATGTAGTGCCGTTTAGATCGCTATATAAGATACCAAATGTTATGTTATCATCTCCTAGTAAGGTTATACTACCTGATTTATTATAGTTACCATACGATTCTCCCGGAGTCATAAATGTTACGTTTCCTACGTTGTTAAGCATGTAGTAGTGTGTTACTTCCCCCTCACCAATCATTCCATCATTATTAGTATCATTATATAATAGTAAACCAGCGTATTCATAACGCAAATTAACGCTCGTGTCTTGTTCCGTATCATTATCTTGCCATGTTACATAGTAATACTGCATAAATCCAAACCATATTGATGTCCATGTCTGATATTCATCACTTATCCAATCCCATCCTTTCTCTTTAGCCATGGATAATATGTCTTCCCAAGACCTATTCTCAACCATATATGCAATAGCCCAGTATCCTGGTCTCGGTTTTCCTTTATCATCTAACACTATTGATTTAATCCAATCCATTGTTTTATCCGATACAAGCGATACATTTTCTGCATAGTACCAGTAATACGTTTGGTTCCATGTGTATTTCCATTGATGAGTTGTTATTCCCATCCAAGCATCCATATTTAGCTCATCATCAGTTTCAGTAGTATTTGGATCCCATGTGAGATGAACAAACATTCCATCCTCCGTTAAGTTATAGTGGTATGATCCTACGTAGACTTCCTTTACATAAAACCTATCATTCATCGTTGAAAGATCACCGTCCAGATCTAATGCCCCTGTAGCTGGATCAATAGTCCATGCTCGATAACTCCACATGCCCCAATCAGGTGAACCGATTATTATGTCTTGTATCTTATTAAAAACTGTGAAGCGCATCCTTTCATGATGCCAAGTGCTTGGATAACCCCATTGAGTAGTCTTTTTATATATCCATGATTCCTCTCCATGAATTAAATATTCAGTATTATTGTAATTCACTCTGAATATCTTTGAGGGATAACTATCTCTCCACCAACCCCATATATCTATTATGTATCTTTTACCCCCTATTATCGTGTGATAATACCAATTATAGTACCAATCATCTCCATCAGTAACGTTATATTCATTGCTCTGGAAAACGAAACTGGTATTGTCTCCTATCTGTATCATTACAGCCTTTTTGTATTCATAATAATCCGTAAGATTTAGCTTTGTACCATTTAGAAGTATAACATAAGGTATACTTTCTCCTTCCTTAGTGGATATGTATTTTGGATAGCTATTTCTGACGTAGTATGAATTATTACGATAGTTTAGTTCATATATAATCAGGAACTTTGTATAATTAACATTGATAACAGAACCGTTTAGTAAATACAGGTCATAGATATCTGACCCATTTACGTTATCTACCCACAAGAATCCAGTATTATCAGCGGGGATCGCATCTAAATAACCAACAACCTCTAAGTAATTTAATAATGGATAATAAATGCCATAGCTTATTCTATCCCCTATATAAGATAACCAGTAACCTTTGCCCAAAATCTCTGACCACCAATCTTTGCTCAATGTAGTAAATGCGATGTTGCTTTGATTTACAGTAATGTAATATTGCTGATTCGATTCATTATATTGCAGGAGATAGTATTCCCCATTGTATAGAACGTACCTATCTACCGGAACTACTCCATTTTCCACGACTGTATGGTCGAGATCCCAGATAGATGATACATATACGTTTGGAGATGGCATCGGATATTTGTTATTGTTTATCAATGTATAGAAAAACATGTTTTTATCAAAATCATACACTATTATTTCTTTTCCTTGATAAGTTCCATTATAATATCTAGTCGGTCCCGAAATGAAATACTTTTTGTTATTTTTCTCGAAATAATATCTCCAGTACGGCTTCTCATAGTACTTCAAATATATCTTGGTGCCGTTGACTGCTTGTATATAGTATTCCCCTGATTTATAGTCATATTCTACGTAACTTTGCTTGACTTCTAGTCTTTTGACACCACTAGAATCATTATATAAAATCACCCATCCCTTAAAAATGAGTTCAACAGACTCATTCATAGGCTCTTTTTTGTATACTGGATATTCATTATAATAACCTTTAAATTCTAGAATAGAACCATTCAGAAGAGATAAAGAAAACGTTTGCAATACATCGTCATAGTGTAGACTGCTGGTGGGACTTAAAACGCTTATACCTAATTCTGGAAATGTCCAATTATATATATTTGCGCAATAAGCTGGATATAGGTATATTTTTGTGCCATTCTCTAATTCATAATAATATATAGATTGTTCAGTTGAAGGATCCCAATAAGCCCATTCTAATAATTTAGAGTAATATTGCCCACTGTACGGATCCCAGTAGGTTTTTTGCTTTATTGCTACTTTATTATTTCCTATTACTATGTAAGGCTTAACCTCTATTGGATATCTGTTTCCTCCAGCATCTGATACATACTCTCTTTCTCTCGGTGTCTCTACATAAATCTTGTTCCCATCAACATCCTCAAATGAATAAACCATTTGTTTAATCCATGTTAATACTTCATATTCTCCATATTGCTTACTATAATCGGGCCCATATGTGTAATTTGTTAATTCAACGTCGAACCAATATGCTCCCTGGGGAATATTCTCTCTAATTGAGATATTGACTTCAAAGACTACTTGATTGTCCTTGATTACTTTTTTAGTGAAATTAATTACATCAAGATAACTCTCATTAATTCTTAAATCTTTACTTCTCCAGTTTAACCATCCCTTAACCCAGTTACCAGCACTCTGATTAAACATGTATGATTGCCAATGCCATCCTTTCTTTGTCTCGAATCTCCCCGTGGTTTCATTCCAGTACTCATACTCCCCGTATTCATAAACATACTTCGTCGTTCTATTATAAGACTCATATTTAGTACAATTATTTAGGTAATCAACTATCAGTATTGTCTCTAGCTCTGAGGAATAACTCTCATTTTCCCTCTCCCAGTACTTATATGTATGGAGATCCAGTTTTATTCCATCTATATCTTCAATAATAGCAGGATTTCCAGTAACTTTTGCTTGTAAAAGAAAAGATTTTCCTGGATCTGTTGCATACCACCATTGCCGTTCAGCTCCCTTTATACTTATCTCTGCAATAGGATATTCAATAGATAATCGATGTAAGTATTCTCCTCCACCATAACGATTAACCCAGTCCCAGTCAAGCCACATCTCCTTTCCATCCGTATCGAAGACCTTAAAATCAATATAATAGTTGCTTAATGGGCGCATTTGATCGGTGAAATATCCTACGAAAGTGACTTGCAGACCTTTACCTAAATTCTTTACGCTACAGTTTTCTTTAAGAAGGTTAAATATTCTGTATTTAGTGTCACTTTCACTCAATCTTGATGCAAATACAAAAAACTCCTTATTTCCTAGTGATGGATCGTTTTCATCAACTGCTTTCCAGTAGGAATAACCAAGATAAGCCTCAAACTCATTTATTGATCTATTATAGATAAGGTAGATCCTATAGGATGTCCAAAATGGTACATTCTCAAGCTTCCAGTAGCCTTCACCCGTCGTTTCATTCTGATACCAAATCCATTGAGTTACATTTATTTCAAAACTCTCTGGTCCAGTCCATGTTGTTTCTTCATACTCACCGTAAACCCAATCATGAGCAAAGAATTCAGTTTCATTATCCCATACATAAGACCTTAGTGTTTCGTTCCAAACCCATCCTCCAGTATGTTTTGTTAGTTCCCAATGCCATCCCGTTACATTTTTTCTAGTCTGCATACTAGGTAGCTCTAGGATTATCATTGCATATGATATTTCTTTACTTGTATTGAATTGCATTACAAAGGGCTCATTCCTCATTACGTTTAGAAGTAAGCTACCATTGATATCCTTCTTAATGAATCTAAAAGCACCTTCAGATATACTTTCTGTCGGTAATTGATCCCAAGGAGCCCCTATTGCGTATTTTTTCGTAGGATTATATCCACTTATCATTGCGGAGTAACCATAATTACTTACATAGTTCCCCTCGTCATCCCATATATCGAGAGAACACCAATATCCACCAATTGGCATGCTTTTATTAAACTCTCCAACAAATTTTACATAATAGTTCAAATTATCCTCACTAAATCTACTTTCCGTAACATTTAGAAGGAATAGCATTACATTGTAGTAATTCGTTTGCGTAGTTGAATTCCATATGTTACTAGTAACAACCCAGTGAGTATCATCCAACACGTTATATTGAATAGAAATGTAAACAGATAAATCCTCTGTCCACCTATTAAAAGCAAGATAAACAGAACCTAAACTACGGTTTTCATCAAACAGAGTCTTAGGAACTGTAACATTTATAATAATCTGCTCTCCTAAAGGAATCCATTTATCGCTTGTCAGCTCTGTTCCATTCGCTAAATAAATTTCATACCTAGCAAATGGTCCAAATTGCCAAGTTTTCGTTTTCCAGTTCCATGTGTAATTTTCTTTTGAATGCCATACATTCCAGTCAATCTGTGTTAAATTCTTGTATATAGGTTTCTCGGTAGAATTATCATTGGTTTGATAATATAGCCTAGAGTTTTTTGCTAGATAAGTGTTGATTCTATTGAATTTATGATTCACATTATTAATGGTTAAGCTTGGAAAAGGCGCTATGAGAAGTGATATTATTATGATTGCAGAGAATATAGTAGTTAACTCTTTGCATCTTATCCTCAATATCTCCACCATTTAATTATTTAGTGAAGATGGATATAGGATGCGTGGTCTCTATGGGATATTCTATATTTAAATATTATTTTATACTAGGTAATGTACTGATATTATTACTTCAATAGAGAATTTTTGTTCTTTCTAAATAAACTGTGAAATTAAAAAATGTAGTTAAATTGCTTAAATCTCAATAGAGAGACGAAGTACATTAATAATTTCATTAAACTTAAATGCTTATATTTTAGTAAGTATACTTAATCATGCTTGCTTAAAATCGGTGTCTATTTTGGCTAAAATAAGAATAGGTATTATTGGTGTTGGTAACGCTGCTTCAACATTCGTGCAATTACTAAACTTATTAAAAAAAGAAGAAGTAAGCGGTATTCTTCATAAGGAGCTAGGTGGTTACTCAATTAATGATATAGAGATCGTTGCTGCTTACGATATAGATAAGAGTAAGGTTGGTAAGGATTTATCTAAAGCTATTTTCGCTGAACCGAACAACGCGGTTAAGCTAACTGATGTTCCAGAAACTGGAGTAATTGTTGAGATGGGTGAACTTAAGGATCCCTTGGGCCCATTATCGAAGCAGGTTATTACACCTTCTAGCGAGAAACCAGTAAATCTTGTTGATTCATTAAAAGAGCATGGGGTAGAGATATTAGTGAACTTGATATCAGGATTCGCTATGAAGTCCTCTGAATATTACGCTGAGAAGGCTGCAGAGGCTGGAGTTGCTTTCATTAATTGTACACCAGCCATAGTTGTGAATAACAGTGATATAGCTAAATTATATAAGGCGAGAGGAATACCTTTGGTTGGAGATGATTTATTGAGTCAGATAGGAAGCACAGCTCTTCATAAATCTGTTCTAGAGCTGCTTGATGAGAGGGGAGCCAAGATATTATCTAGTTACGCGCTAGATGTTGGTGGTAATCCTGAGACATTTAGTTCTCTTGAGCTTCGAAGTAGAAATGTGAAAAGGAGAATTAAGGCTAGTAGTATAAGGGCTGCTACGCCATATGATTTCGCGATTGCTACTCAATCTATGGATTATGTAGATTTCTTAGGGGATCAGAGGGATGCGGCGATTCACATAGAAGCTGAGTTTCTAGCTGGGGGGAGAATTAGTATCGAGATTAAGATGCGTGTTCCAGATAGCTTGAATGCTTTTAATCCCTTAGTGGACGCTATTAGAGCGACTAAAATAGCGATGGACAGAAAGTTAAGCGGTCCGATTAATGAGATATCAGCATACTTGTTCAAGAACCCTCCTAAACCAATGTCTCTTAGGGAAGCTCGAGAGAACTTTTACAGATTCATAAATCAATAGGGAGAACCTTCTTTACTATTTCATAGTTAATTTTTATGAGATTTTAGATTCTCTTGATCGTGTCTCTTAGAATTCTCTCTATATTGAGTTCCTGGGATTCATTTCTCTCTATGCTGTTTTTGACTTCATGCAGGTACGCTTTGATTTCATCTATATTTGCTCTAGATGTTACCTCTGCGATTATGT
This sequence comes from Promethearchaeati archaeon, assembly GCA_026993975.1. Lineage (GTDB taxonomy): Archaea > Asgardarchaeota > Njordarchaeia > Njordarchaeales > Njordarchaeaceae > Njordarchaeum. Next base: position 10,661 of record JALWRR010000130.1, read on the forward strand.
TGTTTGGCGTTATTCTCTCTCCATCCCTCCTCTCCACCTTATATATTATTATTTTATCTCCATGCTCGCTCTCCATTATTACTGATACCTCTCCCCCAACCACTAGTCTAGCTAGATATGATGGATCATCAATAATCCTCTTAACAAATCTTGTTGGGTACAAGAAATAATCAACCTTAGGGCCTAAATCATCATCCCAACCAATATATATTATGTTCTTTATGCCTAATTCAGCTAAATGTTCTTTATCCTTTTCGCGAAAACTCAATAGTAACTCTGAGTGCTGGGTGATGAACTCGTGTCTATCCCTTATTAATTGCGCTATATCCTGTATCTTATCTAGTGGTACTTCGTTAGGCATTGCTAAGTAAGTGTCCTCAGATATTTTCGTGATTAATGATTGCTTTAACGCTGAATTCACCCATAATCTCACTAGGTTCTCATCTTCATTAGTTGATTTCGTTAACTCATCAATAGTGAAGACGCCTAAGGTGAAAGCATTTTTCAACAAGCTTAATTCAGATAGCACTGGAATAATCTTGATTCTTTCCTCCTCTTTCTTGATCCCTGTTTCAGTTTCATGCCGTATTTCTTCTAGTTTCTCCCCTATATAACTTAAAGCAATAGGCTTTCTTTGAAACCTATTATAAATATATATGATTAAATGCGCAAGAATCATTCCTCCAATTATTGATGAGAGAAATATTATTAAGTAGTCTATTATTGATAGAGGCATTATCTCCTCACCCAAATAAATTTCTTACGCGTGTAAACAATCAAGATACCTATCGTGGCTCCAATCATACCTATAATTATAGCTGTTGTTGCTTCCATATCTGGATTAGGCGGGGAGCCCTGGTTTAACTCAGTGTTTACTGTGACTATTACCTTACTTAGAGCTTTATTTCCCGCAACATCAATTAAAATTACTTTAATCTCGTATAAGCCATTTTCATTAACCCTTACCTCGAATTGATCCAGTAGCTCAGTAGTGTTATATAGAGTCGAGTCATTAACCTGGATTATTATTCTAGAGATACCCAAGTTATCGCTGAAGCTTATCGTTAAGTTGAATGAGTAATCCTCTATTATTGAATTATTCTGGGGGGATATTATCTCTATTTCTGGCGGTGATGTATCAATTGTTATTATTATTGAAGATACGCCCCTATTTCCATTCTCGTCAACAGCGACTATAGTGATATTATGTGTTCCATCTGCTAGGCTTAATGAATAGTTAATACTTGAATTCAATGTACTAAACAAGTAGTTTTGATCAAGATAAACAATCACTTCACTGACGTTAATATTGTCACTTATTTTGGCTTTCAGTGTTATTTGATCACTATTATACACTTGATTCCTTATTGGTGAGAGAAATTCTATTGTTGGTGGAGTTACATCTATTGTTAAGCTTAACTCAATAACATGCTTGTTTCCAGCATTATCTATAGCTATGATTGTTACATTATGTATTCCCTCACTGAAATTAATAGTGATAGTGAAGTTAGCTTCATGATACACAGCTACTTTGGAGTTATCAGCGTAAACCAACACACTTGCTAAACCCATGTTATCTGATGCATTAACGTGAAACTCTATCATTGTTCCATTAACATTCATTTCTTTTAGTTTTATACTTGGTTTCTCTGTATCTAGATAAATCACTATTCTTTTGAGCTCTGCGAGACCTCCATCATCTATAGCTTTAATCAGAATTATGTTTCGTCCCTCCAACAGCTTTATGGTTTGGTTTATTACAGTATCGTTCCCGCTCAAATACTTATCTAGAATAACGCTATCATTAAGCATGATTAGAGTCCTAGATAAATTGTAGTTATCTTTGATTTCAACTGATATATTTATGTATTGACTTGCTGTATAGGTATTGTTGCCTGGATCATAAACATTTATTACAGGTTTCTCTAAATCAACTATGAAAGTAAACTCTTCTTGATTATAGTTACTGGCTTTATCATAAGCGATTAATTCAACTACATGCTTTCCCTGACTCAAACCACTTACAGTAACCGTAGCCAAACTCTGCAAATATTTCGTGTAGTACTCTCCATCAACATATATATCGGTGAAATCATAGTTATCATCTGTAATATTCATTTCGAATGATACTGAACTACTATTATATACATCACTGTGAGCGACTCTTATTTCTGGGGGTGTAGTATCTATTATCAAGTTATAGTCATAAACAGATCTTCTCCCAGCTAAATCATAGATAGTGATCTCAACTTGGTATTCTCCGTCACTTAGATTCGTTATCACCGTGTCTAGAGCGCTAGCATGCGTTCCAGTTATGTTTCCCGATACATTAAATTTAGAGTTGATTGATATTGTGTAGTTCTTTAAGCAGATATCATCGCTAAAAGCTAGATCAAACGTTATTTGATTAGTATTAGTTATTAGTGTTGTATCTGAAATTAATTTAGGCCGCTTTATATCTACTAGCAATGGATCATAGTAATCCTCTAATCCAGTTAATTGCCTTATCCTTGTAGCGTATTCATTATCTAGAAAGCTAGCTATTAGTGAGTTATTCCTAAGTATCGATGCTGCTAGAGATACATTCTGGATAGAGCTTATATTGAGAGCGAGAGAATTATTGTATAGTACTCTTATCGATTCATTCGTGAATAATATGTGATTACTAGCACTTAAAGCTTTCTCACCACTAAAACTTATCTCCCTGACACTATTATTACCCTTAATTAAGTAGAAGCTATCGCTGGAGCTGTTAATGTATAGGAATGAGTCGTTGAATGGGTGAACAGTATATCTGTACCCTATTGGAACATTCCTAATTTTTGGAGTTACGTTTAGCTTATAAGAAATCTCTGTTAAGTCTCTTACAACAGATAAGTTAAAAGCGTTCTTGTATAAGCCGCTAGAACTTATTTCCCCGTAAACTCCAATCGCTATATCAGTGATATTATTTTGATTAATGTCATTGAAAGCTATTGAGCACCCGTAATAGAGGAGAGTATAAGAAAAGAGCCCTCTAAGATCTAGGAGAATACTAAATGTTTTATCTATATGTAGGTTACTCGGGTTTAACTTAAGCAAGGTCACGTTTATTATTGGACCTGACTGCACCTCACTAAACACGTAAACCAGACTACCACTTAATAAATCCAGGAAGATAGGTGTTACACCAGATAAAGATAAACGCGAACCAGTTTTATTCTCGCATAATGTACCATTATTAAATGCGAGAAATATTGATGAAGCATTGCTGTAAGCTGTGGCTAAAGCAATGTTTGATGTATCGCCCCTATATATAATTTCCTTATTTTTATTATATATTAATAAAGAGCCATTTTCGAGAAATATTGATAGAGCTTGCTGTGTTATCTCTGTCTTATTTATTTTCTCTGTAAAACTAATTATGTATCGCGTTTCCCCAATCCATTCCGCAAAGACTTCGTATGAAGTATATGCAGATAAAGCATTGTACGAGTAGCTGTAACCCTGATAATTAAATGAAGTTACCCGCTGCATTATACTGATCATGTTTCCCGGATCAATCAACATTAATTCCCCATTGTTCGTAATTGCTATTAATTTGTTTGTCGTGTTAAATAAATCCATTATCTCCTCTGGATCAGCGCGGTATTCCTGAATTATGCTGAGAGAGCTGTTTAAAATTAGGATTGAGGAAGCATTATAGGTCGAGAAATCCTTACTATTGAATGATTCGACACCTAGATTAGGTATCTCCTTTATCCTCTCCGTACCATTACTCATTATGACCCCTATATGCGTTTCATTGCTTAAAACAATTTCTGATACCTCGTCATTATTCCAGTCTTTAACCGAATCAATATCAACGCTATTAATTATTAATTGGGAGAATGATTCAGTTACTGGTATAGATTCATTCACACCTTTTAATCCAGCGTATATCCTGATTTCGAAGCCTTTTGTCTTGTTTTTTATTGCTAGGAAAATCGATTTCTTGCCGTGCCATACCCCGTATGCGTGCGCATATATCGTCATTGCGGGTTCATTATCTATAACGACGGCAGATAAATTAGTGCTCCCGCTTGAGCTTGATTCAAGAAATGCTATGGAATCTGTTATTGATCCACTTTCATTATATCTCAAGAATAGGATTATCGCTGAGTCGTAATAAATTATGTCTCGTATAAGTATAGTGCCTGAATAATCGATGTTATTACCATCTAGATCCTTTAACAGTGTTATCTTTCCATTCAATATTGATGTACCATTCTCATCAATCATCTCTATTAACGAGTCATTTGATCTCCACAAGATAATGTCGCCGCCCACAACGCTAGTATTGCTCCAAAACGAATCCACGTGAATCGTTCTATATAATTCACCATCGCTGGAGAAAATGCTTACTGATTCATTACTCAACACCACTAACTTCTCACTCTCCTGATCATTACCTATGTAACCATAATCAAAATCTAATGCATCAATAACGTGACTAGAGGAGTAATTATAGAACAATAAACTGTGATTAGCGAAGATAACTATGGAGATTCCAGAACTAGTTTTAAGAGATATTAATCGGGAAGCATTCCTGTGGAAAACATGAACATCGCTCAAGGTTATATTAGATAGTATTGGAGAATTAGAATCAGATAAAATCCTGAACGTGGGACTCATTATGGTTGAATTCCTCAATACTGGTAATTGCTTAGGCTTATCCATACTCAATATATTCTTGCTAGCGATCCCTCTAGACCTAAGATATATACTTATTCCAGAGCTAATAGACACTACTAGAATCAGAAGTAATCCCACTAACAGTACTTTAATTAAGAATGAATAATTCTTCACTTTATCACCATTAATAAAGACAAGATTTTAACTATTTATATAGTTTCTAGAAGCAGAATAAAAATCTTAACCATTCAAGCCACCTTTCAAAATCATCTAACTCTAACATACTTGTAAAAAATGGGAGGAGTCATATTAAATCTAACAAAGCAAAATGGAAAAAGAGATAAAAATACTGATTATTTTTAAAAAAATTCTCTGTAGTCGCTTAGCGACCACACATACCGGAGGCTTTTAA
>JALWRR010000131.1 GCA_026993975.1 Promethearchaeati archaeon
GTCTTATTTTTTTGAGAGCTCTATATAGCTCGTTTCTTGAGAAGTCTATGTGTGTTCCACTCATTTATCCTCACCAATTATAAACATGTTATTCCTGAAAAGAATATGTGTATGCAAGCATTTATAAAAATAGCAGAAATATCTGAGCTTTGTTATATGGGATAATTGTTGTTAATTTTTCTCGTATTCTTATTTGGTTTTTCTGTAGTTCTCTTAGATTCCTGAAAACGGTTATTATTTTGCGTGGGGGTTTTGTATTTGATGCTGATATGTTTTTATATTTGATGATTTCTTAATATATTATTTTAGGTTGTGTTTATTTTTTGGTAGTTTTTTTATGGAATTGATTGAGTGTTAATTTATTGGTGTTTGATTATGGGTTTGCTTTATTATAAGAAGATTCTTTGGTTTGTTTTATTCCTGGTTCTCATGATTAGCTTTCCTTTGGGCTACACGGGATTTAAAGGTTCTAGTGGCTCGTTTCCTAGTAATTATGTTGCTAGGTTGGTTTGTCTTAATGGGACTAGGCAAGTCGTGAATGGCAAGGAATATTATCAGTTGGGTTATTTTAGTTTTGGTTCGGTATTTCGTGTTGATTTTATTGTGCAGAATTTCTTGAACTCGCCTTTAAACGCCACGATCAGGGTTATGCAGGATAGGTCTCCTCATGAGTTAATTCTAATTAGTGAGATTAATTACTTCATTGTTAAGCCTAGGTCATGGATACGGGTTACTGTTAGTTTTATTGTTGTTCAATCTGCAAATGATACAACGATGCAGAATACTGGTGTATTTATTTGGGTTGAGTCTAGTGATGGAGCGGTTTCCCCTTCGATAGTTTTATTGGCTTATGTCGGTCCATCTCATTAGTTATTTTATTTATTTACTTATTTTCTTAGCGAGTAATTTAATTAGGATATCTTTATTACTGGAATAACTCTACATTATTTCTCGAGAATAAGTTTGCTTATTGGTGTTTTTGATGCGTGTTTATATTTCTGTAGATATGGAGGGTATTGGAGGAGTAGTTAAGGGATCTCAGGTTATTAGTGGTGGTAAGGATTATCCTCGTTTTAGGAAATGGATGACTGAGGAGGTTAAAGCTGCTATTGAGGGGATTAAGTCTGCAACTGATGCGGAGATAACTGTTGCTGATTCTCATGGTTCTATGTCTAATATATTGATAGAGGAGTTGCCGGAAGATGTAGAGGTTATTACTGGTTTTCCTAGATCTGTATGCATGGTTCATGGTATATGGGATAAGTATGATGCCGCCTTCTTCATCGGGTATCATGCTAAGAAGGGTCAGAGAGGAGGAGTTCTAGCACATACTGTTGCTGGTAGAACATTCTCAAGCATTATTATAAATGGTACTGAAGCGAGTGAGTTTTATCTCAATGCACTGGTTGCTGGTCACTATGGTGTTCCAGTTGCATTTATTTCTGGGGATCTAGAGATATGTAAGGAAGCGAGAAGTATTATTCCGAACATAGAGGTAGTGGTGACGAAAAAAGGTATAACTAGATTCGCCGCTAGGACAAGAACTCTTGAATCTATCAGGAAGAAGATTAAGGCGAAAGCAAAATCAGCTATTCAGAAAGTGAAAAATAATTTGATTGAACCATTAAAGCTCGAGGCTGACTCGGTTGAGCTTGTTCTAAAGTTTTTCGATCCAGATATCCCAGATGTCTTAGAGAATGTTAGGGGTTTTGATCGCATTGATGGTGTAACTGTTAGATATATAGCGAGAGATATTGTTGAGGCATACAAGATGATTGAGGTCGCTATGATTTTATCAGCTGGAGTTAACGCTATTCTTGAGAGGTTCTAGATAATGACTAGGAACTAGCTTTATAGCCAGTTATTTCTCTTATTATGCTTTTGATCTCGTTCTGGAGCTCAGTGTTTCCGCTTGACCTCCTCTCAATTACCTCTACCTCATCAACATGCAGGATATATGTCCTACTTATCTCGTTGTTGAGTTTTCTGGCTCTGTAATATGATGATGATTTCTCTATGACGATTAGTTTCGTGCCGAGGGGTAGTTCTTTTAGGGAGTATCCTGATAAGTATTTATTCCTGAAGTATGTTTTCTTTGTCACTATTATTACTCTAAAACTACTCTCTTTCAGTAAGTATAGAAGGGAAACTACTATTAATGTTTTCAGGAAATCCTTATTTAATATGAAGTATTTCTCAACTAGCCTCCTTTGCTTTTTGGTTAAGAACTCGTAGTAAATCGCGACTAGCAAACTTATTATTACTTGAGATTCTTTTCTGGATTCCTTGAGCATTAATTCTAAGAAATCTAATACATTTCGCTTGAACACTCTCTTAATCTTATTATAGAAGATTATTGTTGCTAGTTTCACAGGAGATAATAAATCAAGCGGATTTAATTCTTCAATAGACTTGTCATGATCTCTTATGCTAATGCTTCTATAATTATCCTTTATTAACTCGCTTAGCTTGCGTAAAGGACTCCTCTTCACACTCTCAAGCTTGATCCTTAACCCAATCTTACTAGCGATAATTATGACTAAGTTAATGGCAAGCTCCCTCTTAACCGTATCGAGCTCTCTAGAATAAATAACTAGCTCAACAATTTTTTTGAGCGCGATATCCGAGCTATTAATTAGAAAGACCTCTATTTTCTTCGCCGGATCGATCAGATAGCGCGCTAAATCAATGTTTCTCATAGCTCAAACCTTCCCCGTATATAAGAGTAATACGTTATCGGTCTGATCACTGGTGAACCATACATATCTGGTTTCAAGACCTTTAAGCTCTCTAATGCAACCAATGCACCAATAACTTGGTTGGTCGTCACTACAGATGGTTCATGAACCTCAATGCACCGCAACCTATCAGTCTTTGATGCGTGATCACGATACCTCATAACATCATTTAGATTTCTTGTTCTTCCTGGAATATAAACAGCGACATGACCCGTAAATGGTGATGTTCCCGCACTTATTAATGGTTTATTTAATTCCTCTGCTAGATCTGCTGCATCCGCCCTAGCATCAAAATTATCTACAAGTACGAGAATTAAATCAGCTTTCTCGAATATACTTCTGAGATCTTTATTTCGAGCATCATTTAATGTAAACTTCTTTTTCACGGGGATAGTCTTCGTGACACCTCCACTCATAATACTTACTTTCCTAGCGAGGACTTCAGCTTTATTCAAGTTAACTGAGTCATAATAGCAGTATTGCCTATTAAGATTAGTTTCCTCGATTGTGTCATAATCTATTATGACCAGTTTACCCACTTGCATCTTAGCCATCGCGATCGCCACTGGGTTACCTAAAGCACCAGCACCAATCATTACAACTGTCTTATCTGTGAAATCAACGTTTAACGGATCCCTATACTTGTACCTTAGAGCCATGCTGTGCGGATCATGGAACTTAGGTTTCTCTCTCCTATTAACGCTAAGTAAATTATATATGATTTCCTCATTACCCTGCTTTCGATTAGATGCGTAGTTAGATAGTGTTCCAGAGGCAAGACCACCAAATAATATGCTTATGATTTCCTCTTGCTGCAGTAATTTGAATTCTGGTAAGAAGAAATCTATATCTATCTTATCTATGGATAGATTTGAGTAATCCCAGATTACATGCATTCTCCCGTAGCATGGAGCAGTTGAAAAAGAGATATATTTGACGTTGTTTTTCATAGCGTACTTGAACGCGACAGCTTTAGATACGGGATTATTAGTTGTGTCTATTATCAAGTCTAGATCATTTAGAAAGATTGATAATTCATCTCTAATTAAGTCAACTCTGAAATAGTTTATTCTCTTGCTTAGTAGTGGGTTTATCTTTAGTAGTAACCAGACTAAATCAGATCCAATATTTATCTTCTGATCCAGTAGAGTATCTCGCTTGATATCACTTGCAAGGATTCTTATTTCACCTCTCTCACCCACACCCATAGATACTAAGGGGAGTAATGTATAGTATGCTCCGTAATCTCCGCCAACGACCCCTACTTTGAGTCTAGATATTTTCTCTTGATTCCAACCGCTTATTCGCAGTTGCCTATCATACCTAAGAGACAGCATTATATATCTCCACTATAACTCTTAGTACCTCACCATTCTCTCCGAAACAATCTTCTTTATCTCATCGTAACTATAGAGTATAGATTCATCCTCGGGCCGCGTTGTAATAAACTCTATAATATCACCTCTCCTAACTCTCTTAGGGTCCGCCTCTGAATCATACATCCATATCTCGCCGTAGAACTCGAGAGCAGCGTTTGTAACAATACTGTATACTGGAGCTATCCATTTTCTCTTAAGGAACCACCAGTCACTATAATTTAGGATTAAAGCTAGTATCCTGGCTAATGACTCATTCTCCCTGCCTCTCTCAAGGAAATTCCTATTAATTAATAATTTTATTAAATCCGTTGGAACTCTCAATTTAACCGTAATAAAGGTCTTCTCACCCATAATAATTAAGTCATCACCATCGCTCGCGAATCTATCAACTCTCCGAGGATTCTCATCTAGTTTTAGGATTGATTTCCTAGATTGAAACCCTATGAATCTAACTAAAGCGAAAGTGTTCCTATCATCTACTCCAGAGTGAAAAGGGCTCATGTCTCCGTGACTATGAACCCAGCCAACTAGTTTATAGCCTGTCTCATTTATTTTCTTCTCTAACTCAACGAGATTTACGCCTCCTTTATCCTCATCCTCCTTCACGAACGCTTTATTTATTACTTGGTAAGGGATAAAAATGTCCTTAATAATGTAATTTTCATTCCCGAGAAGATAACCAATCCACTCATAGTTGCTGCCGAAAACATCTCTAACAGCAGTGCAAATAAGCTTAATCTTGTCTCTCACAACTTCAGAAACTTTTATTTTCTGAAAAAATCTGGAGAAAAACTCCTTTTCCTTTCTATCAAATATCTCCTTCATCCTCATTATTTCCTGGACATCACTTATCCTTGTTTGATGATTCATATTTTCACACCCCATTTCTTTTTCAATAACTGCAAGGCATCTTTATCCTTAATATTCGTAATCGGTATGTTTCGCTTCCTGAGATAATCATAACTAACACTCCTAACACCACACTCTCTAAGAGTCCTGTAAGGACTTGCCCCATGAACATACCCCTCCTTTATCAAGTTAATCGCCATTTCAAGAACAGTTAATAGAGCGGATACATCCCCTCTCTTGCTTATATTTGAGTAAGCTTGTGTTGTTTTACCAAAACATATGGATCTCTCACTTGTGGTGGATGAAGGTAAAAAAGGGTGAAGGACCGGTGGATCAAGGACGACTGCAGGTAAGATATCGATCTTATTTTTCTTCACATTGAATGGGATAGCTACCTTAAAGCTAGGAAATAAATATAAGTTACCTCTCTCACTATCATTAAGCAACTCCATTAAAGCGAACTCTCCCGTCCAAGCATATAAGTAATGTCGCTCCCCTCTTCTCTCTAACCCAATATCCCCAACTTCTATAAACCATCTCTTAGATTTAGAAGCCCCAATAACTAGCTGAACCAGGTCGGAAGGGATATCTTTAATTATTTTGCTAAAGAACCTCTCCTGCGTCTCCCAGACATGCACTATTGCCATGGAGTTCAAGTAGTTTGATAGTACTGGCCTATAAAATCTCTTGAAGAACTCACCGATACTATATCTTTTTCTAAGAATGACATAGGTTTTAACGCCGCCACCTATATCCTTTTTCTTTAATTCATAAATATAATTATTTAGATAGAGTAGAGAGCTCATCCCGAGATCTTTTAGGACAGAACTTAGAAACCCCACGCTTCTCCGCCTTGATAACTCTGTTTTAGCAATTATGTACTCCTGCCTTAACTTATGGAACTTATCTATGTCCCGCATAATACTAACGAACCTATCCTCGATATCTGCATTATTCTGCTTCGGAACATTCATTCTTTTAATATTACTGAAAAACAAATTGATTTTCTCCTTAAGAGATGTAGCCTTTACACCTAATCTCCTAGGAACTATTTTCTCAATAAATAACTGTAGCACGGCGTTATTTGATAAAATTTCGCTCAAACCAAAGGATTCTCTGTTTAGGCTCGGGATATATTTTATTTCGAGTTCTCTTATCCTACTTGATATAAACCTTTTAACCCTTCTATCAGAGAGTAAAAAACTCTCGAAATCAGCAATAGGGATCATTAACTCGAATATAACTGGGACATTATTGATGATAACAGCAACGAATCTTGATGGATCATTGCTAGCATCATTCATATCAAGGCTTGTTGGGAATGCAATCAAATTATTAATTATGGCGAAAACATTGAGAGATCTTATATTTTCATAAAAAAATTCTCTACTGCTCCACCACCCATCTCTATGGGCTTAAACTCTATATCTATAGCGTTTATTTCCAGACCCTCCTCGGTTGTTCTCCTAGCTATATGAACCTCAGGTATAGAATCATCCGGAGTATACGCCGCTAATTCGCTCAGCATTCCACCTGGATCCATGGATACGATTACAGCTTGCCAGTTAGTATTGCTTACCTCCCAATCATTCAGTATTTGCAGCACAGTCTCTAACTTAACCTTATCTGCTTCTGGTAGAACATCCTTCTTTGTTTTTAAATAGTCTATTATTTCTCTTACTGTAGCTCTGCCCCGATAAATTTTCTCAGCCAACTTATCGCTTGTTACTGGAACCGCTACAAAATAATTCTCTCCAGGCACCTTAATTCTTATGACCAGGGGAATTGATAATGTCTTGTCCTCAGGCATAGAAACACCGATTAATAACTATTATTAATACTTGTTAATGTAAATTTATAAGTATGTTCTTTTTCTTCGAGAAATTTGCTAATAAATAATTGATTAATCACTCTTTGTAACAAGATTCATTAAATGTTTTATAGGTAACGGTGCCTCTCTCTCATTGTGCTTAACTACCTCTGCAGCTAGTTCTTTTCCAGATCTATCAGAAACAGCCAATATCTCTAAGCTATCTAGTAAGAAAAACCAATAAAGCATGGGTAATTTCTCGAAAGATTGAGCTAAAGATAATAATTCCTTACCAATTTCAGATAATAAGTTTTGCCTAACAGACTCTAGCTTCACAAACCTAGCGATATTAGCTAGAGATTTCAATAAATTCCTATATATAATAGCGTATTCTGCTGGATTCTCACTCCAAATTACAGCTAGCTCATCAGTCAGCATTGAGCTAATTAAATCGATTATATTACTAGAGTACTTATTATTAGCCGTCAGTATATCCGTTAACGCAAGCATAATCATGGATAATGATCTATAAATCTGTATCTTTGGGACTAAATCATTTTTCTCGTAAGACAAGAATACTTTCAAATACTCTAGAGCCGACTTCTCATGCTTCTTGAACAGAACGCTATCTATTTCCTCTCCCTTCAATTTTACATACCATCTAAATAACTCGAAGTACAGAGAGATAATCTCGGCTTTTAAGTCTAGCCAGAAGCCCTTAATCTTCTTAAGCTCCTTCTCCCAAGTATCCCAGTTCTTTATAAGTGTCTCTAAGATGTTTTTTGCTTCATCAGTCTTTAATTCAGATTGAACTAGGCTTGCTAAATTATTTATTAGGTGAGATCTCAAGTAAGATAAGCCAGCTATCTTATTTTTATCCATTGTACTAACCATTCTCTGATAGATCTCCCCCATCCTAACTAACCAGACATCCTGAGAGGTCTCTTTCATAAGCAGTGTGTTGTAGAAGTATAGGAAGTCGTCGCAATAACTACTAAAGATTAAGTAATCGTCACCAAACTTCTCCTTCAATACTTTAGCGGTCTCAACGTCGGGAGGAGGAAATGATATTATTGCGTATTGAATTGATTCCCTGGTATCTGTTAATATTTTTGTTAGAAACATGCGTCTATGCTTAAGGAAATAGAATTTTCTTTCTATACCCGCCTTTATTTGCTTGAAAGAACTCAATTCATTCATTAAATAAGTTCTCAGAATTGGGTGATTTATTTCTGATACATACTTACTTAGCTCCTCTAGGGATAGAATAGCATTATCTACTCCAGTTAATCTATTAAATATATAAGTCTTTAAGAATAAGGGTAATGAAACATCATCTTTAACTTCGCTTACCCATCTGAGTGATAAATCAAGCGCCTTAGAGAAACTCCCATTAGCGATATTATTAATGATATCTGCGTAATCCACTTTCTTTATTTTCGAGATCCTCCTCCTCTTTAAGAATTCGTCAAGAGTAACAAATTTTTTCTCCGAAGTCTCAAGCTCCAAGCTGATATTATTGCTCTCGTCGAGTATAGGCTTGATCATTGTTATGATTTTTTTAAGGAAATTTATGCTTGGAGGCAACGTGATGATATTCTTCTCTATTACACCTATTACTTCTTCTCTCACATTGTCATCGAGTTGAATTGAGAATGGATCATAACCAAGATCATTAACAACTTTAACGATGTTTCCTGCTAAATTTGCTAATTTTTCATCTTCAACGTCTGAAAATAGCACGAGGATAAAATCTCCTAATCGCGCAAAATACAGGTGAATATTTTCAGTCTCAACATGCTTTAATTCACTATGAACAAGCGTCTCCACAAATGAATACATTATTGAGCTGATTTGGGCGAAAAAGTTTCTTCCCTCCTTAGTGAAGATGGGTACGAATTCCCTAACGATTAACGAAGTCCCACCAGAATCCGCCAAAACGTATCCTAGGATCAATCTTGGCACCTGCCCCTTGCCACTCCTGAGAAATGATATGCTCATCGTTTTACAACTCATACTTCATTATTTTGTTTTAATTAATATTACAGAGTTATTCTTTAAATATTTAAACATGTATGTACTATTATATATTTTTCAATTTCGAAAGCATCGGCACAAGATATATAGAATTATTTTCTTTAAAATTTTTTCGCAAAAATAACTCTCATAACGCGTTTTTACTCAATTAGAATCATAGAAAGAAAACAATTTTAAATTCATAACAGATACTTTATGTCTCTATTATCAACTTAAGGATAACGTGGTTTCAAATAGTATATTTTATATTAATCTTTAGCTTATTGTAAAAATAGAATTTTTATTACTCTTTACTTTGTTTTGGTGCTGATTTTGAAAGAGTATGCTGATTTCCTTGCAAAAAAACTTAAGGAGAGTAAAGGAAATTACCTTGATGTCGTTATAGCATTCTTAACTGGTTGGGCATGTACAGACTCTACGAAATCATTCTCCATAACGATTAGAAGAATGCTAGGACTACCTTACGTTGGAAGTATCGAAAGTGCTTATTCTCAATTATTACCTAGATTATCATCTGATCCAGCTTTCCGTAGTAAGGCTTTAGAAGCAGTGGTTCTAGCTCTAGAGAGAGATTGGGTGCGTAAAGATTTACTTGAGGTAGCGTGGAAGAACGCCGCGAGAGAATTATTAGAAGCGATGAAAGAACTCTACCAAACACGAAAGAATTATGCAATTAAAATGTTTATAGAAGAAATAGAGAGAGCTATAATGGCTCAGGAAGCAAAGACTTTTGAGACTGTTCCACCACCTATGAGTGGTGGCTCAGAAGAAATTGTTTTACCCCCTCAACCCAAAGAAGAGGAAATAAAGCAAATTGAAAAACAGCAAGAGACTACTGAACAGGCTGCTGAGGAAAGCGGTCTTGATATTTTAATAGATCTCTTTGAATCTATGAAGACTTCTTTAGATAATATTAGTGATAAGATTTCTGGCTTAACCTCTGAAATCAAGGACCTTAAGGACTATTTACATTATATTGGAGAAAACATCGCTGTGATTCCAGGAACATTCAAAGCACTACTGGAAGATTTAACCTCTGCTATTAAAGAAATAAAGTTTCCTGAAATAAAAGTAGAGAGTGCGAGCACAGCTAAGGAGGTGCAAGAAGTAAAACCAGTGAAAGAGGAGCAGGTAAAAGAGGAGGAAAAGAGACCTCCTAAAATAGAGATCGCTCAGAAACTGATCTCAGAGCTCGAATCTACTCTATCTGATGAGGAGCTTCTAGTGCCTCAGAAGACAGAGAGAGAACTCTTCGTTTGTGTAGGTAATCTTAGTCGGCTTGGATCAATGCTTACAGATAAATCCATAATGTCTGAGAACCTTCGCTGGAACATTAAGATTACTGCTGGTAATACTCTATATGACATAGTTTTACAGGGTTTGTATCGAGGCATCCCTGATAATATTCTGCAGGAAATATTGAATGAGGGGGTCGGGTTAATCATTATGTTTCCAATAAAGAATAAGGATGCATTACAAGGTATTGTGGATCAATTATCTAACTTAATGAAAAATCTTAAGTTTGTTATAATTGATAGCGACTCCCCAGTTATGGACTTAGAGAAATTAAAGGGAGCTAGAATAATACTTCAGAAAATCCGTGGTTTAAGTGACTTAGAGAGCATACTTAAGGAGAAAGTTCTACCAAATCTCTAATAGGTTTTAGAGAGAAGGTACGATCAGTAATGAATATGAATCAGATAGATAACGTACTTAAAGTCTTCACAATTAAGAATTTGAGATATAATCCAATGCCACCACCTCTCAAAGGAGGAAGAGAGTTCTCGAAAGGACCTATGGAGGCATTTCTAAAGATAGAGGATGTACTAAGCTTATTTGCAGATAGAAGAATCCCACTAGATACGGCTAAGAAAGCTCTACTTTATGCCCGCCACGCAATATTACCAAAGCAGAGATACAAGAAAGAAATCTTAGATAGGTTAATTAAGATATATGATGAAGTCATAGACGTGCTAGATAGGTTAAGGTCTCCAGATAGGGTGAAAGAGTGGTTGCTTGAACATGGTTCACCTAGAAAAAAGATAAGAAAATTAGGCGAGTTCTTCTAGAGCTATAGAGCCTTGAAAACTCTGGATATTGGCGTTGCGAACACATGCATCCGAAATTCTAGAAAGCAACCAAACGGGGTTAATTCAACGCTATTAATCTTTCTTTTTAGTTTTTCAAAGATAATATTTAGCAATTTTTCTCCCACTTCTGGGTCAGCTTTCTCCTCAGATAAATGCGCAAATGAATGAAGTACAATTGTCTCCACCCCTGTTTTTCTTGCGTACCAAGTCACATTATTTATGGCCTTTCTTATCACTCTACTCTCTCTTTCAATATCTCCAGGTTCAACATGAATAAAAATAACTGCACAATTATGGTAGATTTTTTCTTCACCCTCTGGACACTCTCTATTCCGCAATCCAGGTCTTCCGACAGTATACCAGAACTCCTTGCAATGAAACATTAGTAATCTCATTTTAATTTTCCTTTATGACTGTTTTAGCAATTCAATAAATCGCTTCATCCAGCTTGGTAAATCATCTGGATACCGTGATGTAACCAAGTTTCCATCCACTACAACTGCTTCATCAACCCAGTCTGCTCCAGCAGCGATGAGATCATCTTTGATTCCATAATAAGAGGTTAGCTTCTTACCTTTAACTGCTCCCGCTGATATTAATAATTGAGGTCCATGGCATATTGCTGCGATTGGCTTGTTCCTAGTTACGAAATGTTTCACGATTTCTATTGCCTCCCTATGGAACCTTACTCTCTCAGGCCCTCTACCCCCTGGTAAAACTAGGGCATCGAACTCATTTGGATTAATTTCATTGAACTTCTTATGGACCTTTATTTCGTACCCATGTTTCCCAGTTACTTTATCTTTGTATGAAGCTATAACTACATCATATCCCTCTTCCCTGAGCCTATATAATGGATAGAAAACCTCCAAATCCTCGAACCCTTCACCAGTTATTATCAATATTTTTTTCATTTATATCTCCCTCCCGAGAAAGACTCTAGGACTTTACTCATTAACGATATATGCTTTAATTCTTTAATTTTTCCTAAACATCTCTTGGTAATCTCTGCATCTCCTCTCTGTAATTCCATACTTTTTAATACGATAAATACGCCTTATCCTTAATCCACAGTAATACGGGGATTTAAAATGATGGCTAATCAATTAAAATTCACTAGTGAAGAAAGCGATAAATGGTTCAGATTCGTAATGAAGCAATGGAAGCCTAGGCATGACACAGTAATACTAATTCCTTGTGCAAGCACTAAGCCCTTTCACAGATCTGTAACCCACCGTAATTTTCTTAGGTATCTATGGCAAGCTTGGCTAAAAGATAGAATAGATCTCGTAATAGTAAGTGAACCACTAACAATTGTGCCAGCTGAGTATGATTATCCCGAACCAATATACCCTCTGTATGATTATCCTCCGGATTTAATTAAAAAAGAGAATGATTTCAGCAGGTTAGAGAGAAGTATATGGAGGTATCGACTTACTTTATTCATGAGATTAATTGGTAGCAGGAAATGCTTTTTTATTCTCTATCCATATCACAGATACATTATTGGCGATATTCTAGAGAAATTCTGTGTTAGCGGCATATACGTGGAGAGACCATACTTAACTAAGGGTATGAGTTTACTTAACTCGTTAATAAGTAAGACTCAATACATGCCTAATAACGGTTTTCTTTATGTTAATTCAAGGATCAAATTTCTCCCTGTAGAAATACCCTCACCAGCATTAGTGAAAAGTTAGGTTTTTCTTCAGTAATCCTCTCTCCTTCTTACACCACTGTAAGCTCGATTACTCTTGTCAATGAAGCCTCGCTGTTCCCTAATTAGATCTTGAATCTCGTTAGCCCACGCTACATCTATCTTCTTAAGGAGTCTGATGAACCTATTAACTATTTTCGATGACTTAACTTTGACGCTCGCTTCACTCACGATATCCACTATTATTTTTGCGAACTTCCTAGCGAAATCAACATCTATTAACTCCTCTAAAACATCTAGTAAGTAACTAATAGTTTCATCAAAATCATTTAATTGCTCCGCCCTCTTCAATACCTCATTCATATAGCTTTCAACGAGAGAGAGATTAGCGGTGTAAGCTGCCTTAATAACCTTTCCAAAAACTTTACTCTCCATATTAGTTTCCGCCGCATTCTTTATTGCTTCATCAAGTAATTTAATCACATATTTCTTGTCACTATCACCGATTCCGTATGCTAAATCAGCTAGCACTATGGATAAAGTAGCTTTATCAAGAACTTTTCTTAAATCATTTAAGTACTCTCTAAGCTCTTTCTTAAATACAGATAAGAAAGATGGAATAGTTTTAAGCTCTCTGTATGCTTTACCAAACCACTCAAGCGATATGTAATCAATAAAGAAAGGTAATCTAACTAGATCACTCCTGAGAATAGATAAAATAAAATCAAGGATTCTCCATGCAGAATCAGCATCCGCAAAAGCAGCTTTTACAGCTCCTAAAGCTAGTAGATACAAATCCTTCCCATCCTTTAGATCCTCAGGCGAATACATCCATAAATCCTCTGCAGCACTAACTGCTAACCTAGCACCCCACCCCATATCAACCCATGCAGCAGCATCCGCTGCCACAGCCATTAGAGCTGCTCTTTTTATCTCATCTTTTATCGATCTAATCGCGGGTATTATGTATTGATCTAGCAATTCACCAGCTGTTCTTATCATCCTGCTCTTACCAGCTAGATCAGCTATTTTTAATGCTGTAAGTATATTATCTGGATCCGGACACCTAAGAGCTATTATGCATGCTTCCTGAAAAAGCGTTTCTGATTCTCCTTCCTGCCCAGTGAGAGCTTTAGTAAAAGCGATTTGACCAAGAAGGTCTGAAGCATCTTTCTCGTTTTTTGATGAATTCTTGATAGCTAATTCTACTGCCTCCTCATATAGAACTTCAGCTTTATCTCTGAGGTCTAGAGATAACGTGTAATATAGGTAGGCAACATATGATTTTATTACTCCTCTCACATAGAAATCGTTCACTGATTCTGCCTCTTTTAAGCTTTCCTGTGCAGCTAGTTCTGCCTCATGAACGTCTAGC
The DNA here is from genome assembly GCA_026993975.1 of Promethearchaeati archaeon. Classification (GTDB taxonomy): domain Archaea; phylum Asgardarchaeota; class Njordarchaeia; order Njordarchaeales; family Njordarchaeaceae; genus Njordarchaeum. Next base: position 13,936 of record JALWRR010000131.1, read on the forward strand.
CACTCAACCTTATTATTCTCTCTCTTAACAACAATGCTTAGATCCCTTATTCCCTCAGCAAGATATGCTAGCGCTTTAGCTCTTTCTTCAGGCTTATCCATCATAGAAATACATGTTATTATTTTCTCATAAACACTTTGAGCAAACTTCTCTAATTGTGGCATAAATTCCTTAAACTCACTATTCGCTTTCTCCTCTTTACTCATCATGTTGATTGCTCTTCCTACCTCGAACAATAAGTAACTTGCAGTTTTTACTCGATCAAGCTTACTTTCTATCTCTTCTAACGATTCAGTGGCTTGATCAAGCAACATGTTTATGTCACTAAAATTCATTAGAATTCCAGTTCTTATAAGCTTCCCTAATGCTCTAGCCCTATGATCTGGATTCTTACCTTTTCTCAATATTCTTAATGCTCTATCAAAAAGTGACTGTATTATCTCTCTTGCCTCGGCCTCGAATTTATCGTCTTTGAAAATTTTTCTACTTAATTTCACGAATTTATTAGCTCTAATAAATCCCTGAGAAAGGGATTCCCATACAGCTAAGTCATAGGTCCTTAACAACCTGACTTGATTATCAAGTAGTCTCAAGTTTCTCTGAATAATATTCTTAATGATGCGCCGAAGAACCTCCCTCGGATCTAATCGTCCCTTGCAACCCATAATATCACTCCTACTAATAAACTATCAAAATTAAGCTAGAACTCATCCCTATTTAACTTTATTTTTTAATAAATAAACTACATATCTAGCTCTAATGTAATGATGATCGCGCTCCCACTGAGTAAGTTCGATGAAGAAGTCGATCTCATCTGAATTCAATTCATATTAAGCTGGATAACGTATCTCTTTCCTTAAGAATTTTAATTAAGCACATATAGAATTAAGTTATTGCATCAAATCCATATTTAGTCATTCATAAAAATATTGAAAAAAATTAAGGTCTCCCCAGATTACCATAACTCTCAAAAAACACAACTCTCTCTAGAGGTATTCTCCTTCTTGGTTCTGGTGATTCAGCAGGCACACCAAGCGGTATAATAGCCACAGGCTTTATCTCACTTGGTATATTGAGTATCCTTCTTACCTCATTATCTCTGAATGCTCCAACCCAACAAGTCCCATAGCCAAGAGCACAGGCAGCTAGTAAAAGATTTTGAATGGCTGCAGCTGTATCCTGAATACAATATAGCTTAGCTCCCCTCTCACCATAAACCGATGCTGTTCTCATAACATTTGCGCAAACCACTATTACTATTGGGGCCTCAGCAATAAAGAATTGATTTAAAGCTGCTTTAGCAATCGCTCTCTTTTTCTCCTGGGATTTAATTATAATGAATTCCCATGGCTGTAAATTACCTGCGCTGGGAGCCCAAATAGCTGCCTCAAGAATTATTCTTAAGTGCTCTTCTGGAATCGGGTCCTTCTTAAACTTTCTAATACTCCTTCTCCTTCTTATTGCTTCAAGGACATCCATTTATACTATTCACCTACTAAATATCATAAGTAGTTTATATATTCTAAAAGCAGCGAAATATTGTTCTAAAAGTGAAGAGGAATAAAAATAACTTCACGATAATTGTGCACGAGGACAATATAAACTATATTTAAGGAAGACGGTCGGAGTTTTTTAATCACCTCCGTTTAAACATTTTCTTGACATTACTCGTTTTTCCGCCTTGTTTTCAGCT
>JALWRR010000132.1 GCA_026993975.1 Promethearchaeati archaeon
TTATTCTACTTCTTTCTACGGCCAGTTCTCCTAGCTGCAATTGAACCAACTTTTCTTCCTGGAGGCGCATGACGTGAAACACTCTTAGGCTTTCCAGGCTTCTTATCACGCCCGCCCCCGAATGGGTGGTCACATGCACTGATGGGGCGGGAGCTACCCTAAATGTGGATGGGTACTCCCGTCCTTTCATCGCCACCCCTCGGGTGCGGGGCCATTTGTGTGCTTTTCTTTTCCATTTGTGGTATGCGTTTCCTGCTTTTACTAGTGGTAGTTCGTCTTTTCCTGTTCCTGCTGCTATTCCTATTTGTGCTCTGCTGTTCCAGTTTATTTTTATTGTTCTTTTTCCTGGTAGTTCTAGTTCTGTTTGTTGTTTTGCTGGGTGGTGTGTTAGGATTGTTGCGTATGTTCCTGCTGCTCTTGCTATTTTTCCTCCGTCTCCTGGTGTGATTTCTATGTTGTATACTGGGGTTCCTTCTGGTATTTTTCTTAGTGGTAGTGCGTTTCCTATGTCGATTGTTGCTGTTTCTCCTATTTCGATTGTTTTTCCTGTGTAGAGTCCTTCTGGTGCTATTATCCATGTTTTTTCTGTTTGTCCGTTTTTTCTTGTGAATTTTACTAGTGCTAGTGGTGCGTATCTTCCTGGTTCTTTGTATATTTCTATTACTTCTCCTTTTACGCTGTCTGTGAATGTTTCTGGCCAGTCGGGGATTTTTATGTCTCCTATTCTTATGTTGGGTGGTGCTCTAAATGTGTGTGTTCCTCTTCCTACTCTTTGTGCTCTTATTCTTTTTCCCATTTTACTCTCCCTCCTTTATATGGAAGTTGAATTTGGGTGGTTTTTTCATTTCTCCGTTTAACCATTTCCTGAAGCCTTCTATCAGTGTTTGTACGAATTCGTTTGCTAGTTTTTCTTTATCGCTGTTTTCTTCGCTTGCTTTTTTGTAGAGTTGGTAGGTTGCCCAAGCTACGTATCTTCCTAGTGGATGTGGATGTTTCCTGCTTGTTTTCCTTAGTGCTTCAATTATCTTTTTTCTCTCTTCCCCCATTTTTATTATCTGTATCCCTAGGTTCATATATATGTTGTTTAGTGTGTCTTCGCTTATTCCAGCTTCACTTATTTTTTCTCTTAGTGGGGTTTTTTCCTCACCTATCTTGACTAGATCAAGCCCCCACTTAAGAATTACTTTCCCGAGTTTACTCGCTATATCTGCTAGTATCTTATCGCTTTTTACTTCTTCCTCACTCATCTCCTCCAGCTTCTTCCCTGTTCTCTCCTTAATCATTAAGTTTACTTGCCTTGTTCTCTCTGATAACTCTTCTCCTCTGACAGTTTTCTTTACTCTTACTCCCTTCAAGTTAATTATTTTGTATCCCCCAGTCTTCTTCTCAACCCTGTATTTTCTCGGCCTGTATCCTGGTGGACCGCTCTTTAACACTTGCTTTAACTGTGGTCCCGGGATGCCTTTAATGTGAGGGAATCCCGCGATATCGCTTCCTCCTCTAATAATGAATTTGTATCCTGGGAATCCTAGTGGGCCACCCTCTATTTCCTCCCCTATCTTTTTGCCATAAAGATACGTTTTCTTAGCTTCCTCCTCTATCTCGTACTTCACGGATATTCCTGTGTTCAAGAATGTTCTTCCATCATTAATAACGATTTGGAGTGGATGAACCTTGCTACTAGACATCTTACTCACCCCGCCGAGTCCAGGGATTGATCCCTGGCTCAGCATTTATTAATGGTTATAAATACAGCTTTTCAGTCAAGGTATTTTAATTTTTTCATTACTCACTCTATTTCCTGCATTCTCTCTTTTTTCTCACCGAGAATGTGTCCTACGGGATACATATTTATTACGAGGTTATTTTCCTCAGCGAACTTATTGAGCTTATCTAGTAACCGCTGGTAAAGCACACCTATATCATCACTAGATATAAGCATTGATATATTAGCTATCTTCTTCCCCCGCTCTATATAGATTGTGTGGCCGCTTATATTCTCTATGTTCCCTCCCTCCCCAGAAATCAGAGTAGCTAGCTCAGCAAGCATCCCTGGTCTATCCCTACCAATTATCGATACGATAATCATGCTCATAATCATCACTAGTTAAAGTAACATAATTCCTTATCTTTTGGTGATTCTTATATGGTTTATTAAGATTGTTGTTTTGAATTTATTGCTGATTTAAATTAATTTTAAAGCAATATCTAATTAATAAACGAGCTAATCAAAACTACATAAACGGTGTTCTAGTTGCCTAGAAGCGAAAAAATCTATTACTGCGAGATGTGTGGTGCCCCAGTGAAGAAACCAGTGTACTATGAGGTCGAGGGAACAATAATGATTCTCTGCGATAAATGCGCGAAGTATGGTAAGAGAGTTCCTGGACCAATAAAGCATATATCATCACGCAATAAGACGCAGCGTAATAAGCATAAGCCTGTCATAAGAGAGATTATTGATTGGGAACTAGTTAGTAATTATGGCGAGCGAATCAGAAGAGCTAGGGAGAGATTAGGGATGAGTCAGGAAGATTTATCTAGAATGATAGGTGAGCCGCTGAGCTACATAAAGAAGATAGAAAGACAGAAGATATATCCATCCGAAATCGTCGTGAACAAGCTGGAGAAGATACTAGGCATCAAGCTGAAATCATCCATAATAGAGACCAGTGCACTAGGGAACGAGTTGGAATCCATGAGGGATGCGAAGGAATCTACAACGAGTACGAAGCTAGGGGACATACTAGTTTTCAGGAGAGATAAAAAGAAATCTAAACGTAAATAATCTCGCCACTACTCTTATCCACAGCGATTAAACCAACCGCGCTTAAATCATCAATAATCAAATTAACCACTGAGTCATCTCTCCTCAGAAACATTAACGCTTCACTAAAAGTGATTTTTCCCCTCTCCTTCACTAAATTAAGTAACTTTACCGCTAATTTCGTATCTGAAGGCCTCTTAGATGAGACAACCCCCCTATTGATAAAGATAATTCCTTTCATGGAGAGCTCTAACAGAATTTTCTCAAGCTTGAATCGATTTACTTCATACCTCTTCTTAGCGAGCTCTAGTAAAATCTCATTGATCGAAGCTATCTCATCCTTCTCAGCCAAAATCTCCTTGATTAACTCTACTAGATCATCCTTAGAAATACTTAGTAATCCGAATCTCTTTTTCGTGTGGTTGAATAATCTCCTTAAAGTAGGTGTATCTAAACCCTTCTTAATAATAATTGACTCTAACTCAGTTATTCTCCTCAAGACCCTCTCTGAGTAATCTTTCTCCAGAAACTCGCTCTCACCCAACAATCTCTCTTTCCAAAGTCTCCGTAATTCAGCGTCACTCTTCTTTCTCTTCTTCAATCTCCTTAACCTCCTTCTCAATGGACTCATCAGGAATCTCCGGTATCTCCTTCCTCAATTCCTCCGCAGCCACACTCTCTATTTTATTCAGTAAATCATCTATTCTCTCCTCCTCATCTATAGAAACTCTCTCACTTACTTCTTGATCAATAGCTAAACCAATCTCATCGAGAATATCCCTAGCTCTCTCCACATTATTAATGAAATCTATCTCATTAATCGATCGCTTTATTTTCGATATCGCTTTAACCATCGCTTTCAATGCATCATGAAGATCCTTAGCAGCCGCAGCAGTCTCTAAATCAATACGCGTTAAAGAGAGCTTTGATAAATAATTCTCCAGCATCCGTCTCTTTTTCCTGATTTTCAAGTACTGTCTAGCATAATGCCTAGCACTCTCTCTATCATTATTAAGAATCGAATCAACAATCTTTTTATAAGCGGCTTTCTCTTCGCTCTTGGCTCTACTCAATGTTCTCTTTATTCTTTTCTCTATTAACCTCAGCGTAAAGATAGCGTCCCAGACATCATCATCTCTCAATTTGAATTCATCCCTTAAATTTCATTTACTCCATACTTATCTTTAACAACTTAATACGCATTTAAAATAATCTCATCAAAATCTTGATGCAACTGATCGATGAAACATTTAGTGGAATGCCCGCACTATTTCATGAACATCACCTCACAGCCATTAGACACGACTAGAAGTCAGGTTAGAAGCGTAACGAGCCTCATCACGACACTGTACTT
>JALWRR010000133.1 GCA_026993975.1 Promethearchaeati archaeon
CGCTTCCGCTTGAGAATTTGGTTGTCTTTACTTGGACACGGGGCTATGTCCTCTCTTGATAAGGCTTAAATAAGCCACCAAACATTACACATTTAGAGTTTATAATTGTTGTCACATTATATGCTAATGAAGCCATAATTTAGAAATAATTATGAAAAATTAAGCATTATGTTAATTAAGTTAATTCTATAATTATTTTTTAAATAATAAATCTACATTAGGCGTTTTGAATGATTAGCGGGTTAGTAGAACAAGAAGAGAGGTCTCAAATGAAGTATGACGCTGTTCAACATAAATTCGAATACGAACCTTTCGAAATAAATATATTTATTGAGTTAACTTCAAATATTCTTGAAATTGAGAGTCCGATTGAGGAAAAGCTTCGTAAAGTAAGCGTTCGTTCTTCACTGAGCACTTTTATTTTATTAGACGAGTTATTTGATGCTATATTATCTAAATATATGGATGAGAAGGAAGAAAAAGAATTAAAGAAATACTTGGATAAAAAACCATTTCTGAAACTTTATCTTCATTACCTCATTACTTCCATTAAAGATTTCTTAATTAATAAAGGAAAAATTGAGTTAGTCAGCAAAATTCGCATAAAGTTGTATAGGGATTTGGAAATAGATAATTGGTCAGTACTTTATCTATTAGTGCAGTTTAAGAAAACTGCGGATATAGGTTTAGTAAATGAGCTATGGCGAGAATACATGGATAATTTAGATAGCCCATTTATCAAAACAATGAGAAAAATAGATGAAAAAATAATTAATAATGTGTTTATAGTGTTCAGAGTTGGAGGAGAATGAACATGGAGAAAAATGAAGCTGAACTATCTGAAAGAGATTATGTAAATATCTTGAAACTACTAGCAAAACAAGCAAGAGAAACAATTTCTCTTCAAATATGCACGATTGATAAGTTAAGGGAAATCATGCCTAAAATTTCAGAATGGTTCAAAAAAGGATATATCTCTATGGAATTTTTCCATAGTGGATTAGGAGTTAAGGCAGCTATTCCTCGTGAGGAAATCGAAAAAGAAGAGACAAAATTTTTGAAAAGCATAATATCTGAGATCTCAGCTTTAATTAGATTTATGGCTGAATCGCAGTTTGAGGAAGATAAAGTCGTGAAGCAAATTAAAAAGTTCTATAAAAGTGAATTTCATGTCGATCTAGGCGATAATGAAGTCAAAGAGCGAATTTCTATCATACGTTCTCACATCGACTTTTCCAAGCTTTTAGATCGCTTCTTGCTACAGTCTAAAACATATGATAATGTTTTCGCTGAGATAGCACACGAGTATACAGGGATAGAACATAAAGGGAGAACCCACATTTTTCCGCGCATTGTATTAATATTAAGAGACCCCTCATCGCCCGTTAATCAGAGAAAAATAACTAAGGTAATTTTTTCATGCACATTAGATGATCTAATAATGATTAGAGATAAAATAGATGAGATCATTAAACAGTACAGAAGTATAAGTAAATAAGATTCCGAAAAAGAAGTATCGTTTCTAAGTGGACAAACGGGGATTAAATAATGTTTGATCCTAACCAATTTGTTATGTTGGCTAATGATTTCGTAAACAAGAAGATATATAATGAAGCAGGTGCACGAACGGCTGTTAGCAGAAGTTACTATGGAGTATTTTTGATATTAAGAGATAAAATAGATAGTCTTATCAATAGAACGCCTAGTTATCAAGGAGTAAAAAATCTATGGGCCGATATCAAAAATAAGCCAATTATTCATAAAGTCATTATAGATATTCTCCAAAGAACTAACTTCGTAGTTGGACAAGAGTTATTTAGTTTACGGCTGATGCGAAATGAAAGTGATTATCATACTGACAAAGTTATAGATTGGGTTATTGCTAAGGATGCTTTAAAAAAGGCAGAAATGATTCTACAGGATCTAAATAATATCCTTTCACAAATATCAATAAAGATAAAGAGCCCTACTTTCTTTAATGAATTAATCGATTTATTAAATAAAGCCAAAAAATAGCCTAATACTCTATTCTTTTCTTCCATACTAATTATTATGATGCTTTCCAATATGACATTAATTCTCATCTAGCATCATTCACATTAGTCTCAAAAAATTCTCTTTGATATCTATGCTGCCGAGAACTATCACTAAAAGGTCGTAAGAGCGAATAGAATACTATAAATTCTAGTTACTCTTTATATTGTTCTATGTAATTATCTTTGTTTTAATCTAGAAATTTTCCCTCCTTATTCATCTTTTAGGATGTTATTAATGGATAAGAGATGCTTTAAGCTTGATGGAATAAGCATCAGGAATTTTCGAGGGATAAGAAAAGCGGATCTAAAGGATTTTTCAGACATCAACATCTTTATTGGGCGTAATGGGAGTGGGAAATCCACGCTTCTAGAAGCAATTTATCTAGTTTCATCATTCGCGGATAGAAAAGATGCGTTAACCTCAGAATACAAGACCGATATCATTACTAAACGGAGAGTTGATCATCAAAAAGCTGGAGTCAATAAGGATGTTTTATGGTATAATTTAGAGACAGAGAATCCGATTCAGATAACACTGTTTTTCACAAGCGGCAGGAAAATGAAGCTTGAAATGTATTCCCATGTGGCTGGAGGAAGATTATTGATGAACATAAATGAAATCAAGAGAATTATTGGAGTTCAAGATATTTTCACGCATTTTGACTACTCAGATGCCACTTTATTTAACGTTAATACAGGGGAGAGTTCAGTTAGCGCACTTATTAAAAATGAATTTTTCAACGAGTTTAGAGACGAGATAAAGATCCTAAGTAGCGTGCTTCTCATAGACGAGAGATTAATGAGGCATCCAGAAATAATGGAGCAAAAAATCTGGTTCAAGATCCTTAGTAAACGCTTCGATAAGAAAATCATTAAGATTATACAACAAGCTTACGAGAAGAATGCGGAAGACCTCTCTTACGTTCCAGTTTCAGGAAGTTATTATCTCGTTCTAAAGCTCCATGACACTGTAGTTAGACTTGATGATTTAGGAGATGGTATAAGAATCGCGATAATCCTTGCAGCGTACTTACTATTAGCAAACGACACAATCGTTCTAATAGAGGATCCAGAAACGCATCAGCATCCAGGAGGACTCTTATCAATCCTAGATTTCATTGTAGAGATCGCCAAGACTAATAATCTCCAGATCTTCATGACTACCCACAGCTTAGAATTAATACAGATCGTTCAGAAAATAGCTGAGAAAAAGAAGATAGGGTTAAAAATATTCTTTATAGAGCGAGAAGACGGTGTAGTGAACGCAAGAGGAATAGAAGCTATAGATCTAGATATTATACGTGACCTAGGAATAGACCCAAGGTTCCTGGATGTTTTCTAACAACTGATTGGAATTTTTAAATACGCGGCGTTGACAAATGATTCAACTAAAGCCGCGTGAAGAAAGTTTTCAAGCGATCGTAAGCAATTTAACGAAAAAATTTGATGCTATAATTCTATGCGGAGGAAAAAGCGATGCGGAAATAATCAAGATACTTAACAGGAAAGTGGGACTACAGCTGGGAAATAATATTGCTATAACTCATTCTGAAGGGATCAGAAACATGCTCAAACTAGCAAAATATATTAGCGTCCTATCTAGACTCTCGAGAAAATTAAAGCTCTTAGGAATCATAATAGATCTGGATGATAAAAAACCTGAAGAAAGATTCAATAGCATTAAGAATTCACTAAACGCAGCTAATCTACAACTAGAAAGCATTCAAAAACTAAAACAACAAGTATACAATGGGATCCTAAAGATAAACAATAGATCCTTAGACATAAAGATAGCTTTAGCGGGATTAACAGAACTACCTTTTCAGAGGCACATGATAGAGGATTATATAACAAAGATAGCACTCACGAAAAACCAGATAACTCAAGAAATCCCTAAACAATTCAATAGCGCAAAAACACTCCTCCAAGTACTGCAGATCAACATTAGAAGCATTCTTAATAATACAGGAAAACAAGAATTAGAGGAGGTATTCGAACCAATAGTAACCATGCTAGAAAAAATAAAGCAGACAACACAACAAACCCAAATAAACAATCAGTAATTCATCTAT
>JALWRR010000134.1 GCA_026993975.1 Promethearchaeati archaeon
ACCTATGGGTAAGAAAAATGAAGAGGTTAGTTATTGCTTTAGGAGGTAATGCTCTGCTTCAAAAAGGCCAGAAAGGAACTTACTTAGAGCAGTTAAATAACGCAAAAAGAACTGCAAAGTTCCTGGCGGATGTTATAGAGAAAGGATATGAAGTAGTAATAACGCATGGTAATGGCCCACAAGTTGGTGCAATAATGCTTCAGAACGAAATCGCTAAGAATGAAGTTCCACCAATGCCGCTTGATGTAGCTAATGCAGAGACGCAGGCACTTATAGGCTACATGATCCAGCAAAGCTTGCAAAACGAGTTAAAGAGGAGAGGGGTAGATAAAGAAGTGGTCACATTAATTACTCAGGTTCTAGTGGATAAGAATGATAAAGCGTTTCAAAATCCAACAAAGTTTGTTGGGCCATACTACACGGAGGAAGAAGCTAAAAAAATTATGAGGGAGAAAGGATGGGCGATGAAACCTGATCCACGAGGAGGATGGAGAAGAGTTGTGCCATCACCAGATCCAAAAGACATAGTGGAAAAAAACATTATAAGGAGGCTTGTTGATCAAGGCTACATAGTTATAACTGCAGGTGGCGGAGGAATACCAGTTATACGAGAAGACAATACGTATCGAGGCGTTGAGGCTGTGATTGATAAGGATTTAGCATCAGCACTTGTAGGAAAAATAGTTGGTGCAGATACTTTATTAATTCTCACGGATGTGGAGTACGCTATGTTGAATTTTGGTAAACCGAATCAGAAACCATTAAAAAGGGTTAAGCTAAAAGAGCTAGAGGAATATTATCATCAGGGACACTTCTCCCCTGGAAGCATGGGGCCTAAGATACTAGCTTGTATCAGATTCGTTAAGTGGGGTGGAGAGAGAGGGATTATTGCTCATTTAGAGAAGGCTCCATTGGCTCTAAATGAGGAAACTGGAACAATCGTTATACCTTAGATCACGAGTCTTATTTTTTCTCTAAATACTTTAGCAATGATATTGTGCAATTATGAATGAGATCATTAATTCTATCTGATAAAAACAGGCTTGTTCTCACGAATTGTTCTAAAATTTCTCTAGATATACTAAAGTTCTCTACATTTTCTGTGTGCAAACCAATACAAATCATTTTAACTAAATAATCCTTAAAAGTGGCGAAGAAATTTTCTAAGCTTCTATAATGTCTCATGAATGGCTTATCGTACAGTATTAAGGCAATTTTGCTCTTGCTCAGCAGATTTCTTATTATTTCTTCATGAATCTCTGATGTATCCAGAGCATATATCAGGAATTCAACATCACTAAAGAAATCATCGTTTAGATTTATCTCCCATAGCTCAGCCCCCATCTCATGTTTACCTATCGATTTACCAATGCTACTTAATAAGCTGCTTGGGAGTGTTGGTGAGGAGAAAAGCAGTGTGATTATTGCTCTTAGTTTAAATTTCTTTAGCTCAGAAACGCGAGACCTCCCAGATTTAACAATCTTCCTTAATTCTTCCAGCACATAGTTCAAGGCTTGATTCCCCCTATATTCTGGCTTATAGTTCTCTAATGCATCTATCATTATGTCTAAAGCACCGTCTTTAGCTAGAGTTATTAATTCAGAAACAACTTCAGTTTTAGAGAGAAGCTCAATAAAGACATCGCTTATGGTTCTTCTAAAAGAGGAATCTAGAGACAAGTTCATAAGTATTCGAAATCCCTCATCAATATTGCTTACACGATTCAATTTTAGTTTTCTTCGCGTTAAATTAGCGAGCAAGCTCCCAGGATCATATAAATAGTATGAGAGAATAGTAGCTGCCAGTAAAATCCTTTTATCAGCCCTATACATAGTTAAGTATTCGAGAAACTTGTTGTGGAACGCTGAGATCATTTAGTCGCCACCACAAGTATTTTAAAAATAAAACAAATCAATTTCAATTCATATAATTTAATTGCATTACGCTATTAATCCAATCGAAAAAACGTATTTATTGTTTTCGTCCATTAAGTAAAAATCTTTACTTAAATAAAAAGGAAAAGTTTTTCTTAATTTGAAGGGAAGCTAGCCATCAAGTTTTTTACTATTTATAATTTTAGTGAGCCGTGATTCGCATCAAAGCAATTTTAATTCCTTAAGCATCTTTGTTACCCAATACACATCTATTCTTAGTTCCTTAGATAAGTTATCTGGCTCTATTCGACTTAGATTTAGTATCTTATCGGAATACCTCTTTAAAAGTTTTTTCACAAATTCTTCCTCGTAAGTTTCTAGATAATCATTTAAAGCTGTAGCTGTTAATGGATCAGAATTCAAGATATTCATTATTTCGGAAATAGAGTATTTCCTCGGTATCTGGCCTATAGACTCTATACTCTTATCAATGAGAGTATCAAGTAAGTTACTAAGCCTCTTGAGGTTCATTGCTTTAGAGAATATCTCTATATCTATGTCAATACTAATCAGCTTTTCCTTAGCAAAATAAATCTTAGTTGTTTTTCTCCCTCTTTTAGATAATTTCCAGGAAATTATGCCTGCTTTCTCTAATAAATTAATGTGGAAAATTAATGTTGGTAGTGTCTTGCCTAGTTTTTGTTGCATCTCTGTTAGTGATAATCCATCACTACTACTTAATAATAAGTCTATGATTTTCTGCCTTGTCTCTTCCTTGAGAGCCTCCATAATCAATAAAGCTTTTACTGGTTGTTTCCTAGATATATGCAAATTAATCAACCCGCATAATTAGTGATAACGAGTGTTAATTCTCCATTATCAATAGTTACCTCAAAGTTAATTCCATTACCTCTTTTTCTCAAGCTACCTTCTTCTCCAGAATCTTTCCTATATCTATTAACAGTAAAATTATCCGCAAAGATATTGCTTCTACCATTACTAATCCTGTATGTGATTATGCCTCCAGAAGCAGTATTTATGATAAGATCAACATCACCATTAACTACTCTAGCGAATCCCCCTAATCTTTCTGCGTTTATGCTTAAATAGATTCCACCATTAGTCACTGTAAGAGCGAGAGAATAATTCCCCTGGTTCAATATAGCTTTTATATCTCCATTAATAACTGTTCCAGTAATCTCACAGCTAGAATTATAAATAACAACTAAAGCATTCCCATTAGTTATACTAAATTCTATCGACGTCAAACTATTTATCATCACAGTTAATAAGCCATTTTCCAAATTAACGCTTAAGTAAGTCTCATTCTTAGAGATTTCCGGAGGCTTAGAGTTATCCCCATACTCAGCGATAACCCTCCAACCAGTAATACTAGTGTTCCTAGAAAATACTAGTTCTCCATTCCCAATAGAAATGTGAACTATATGGATTTTTTCTTCTCCTTTGTAAATAGATCTTATTTTATTAGACCGATACTTGTTTAAAACAACTCCATTATAAGCAATTAATGCAGCGCCAATCACTATTAGAGCTATGAAAGCAACACCCACTAACTCCTTATTCATATTTAATCACCATACATACATCGATAAGAGCGTGAAAAAACCACTATATATCGCCGTAGCAACAATAATTATTACAAACAGCGCAATCCATGAGACAATAACAGCAACAAGAAACTGTACGAAATCGATCTTAAAATAGATTTTAGCAGAAATATACAAGATTGCGTTAAACCAGAATAACCAACCAAAACCCACAGCAATACCAATAATCATATAAAAAAAGTTATCAATCACATGAACCATGCTGAAAAGAACCCCAAAAGCAAGAGGGAGTAGGGACGACACTAAGGAGTACGAGGAAACTCCAAAAAACTCCTTGAAGTAACCTGGAGCCTTATATAAAACTGTGATAATTTTGTAAAACGCGAATAGATATAGGTAATAAGCAATAAGTCCCAAAACTACAAAGGCAATAACATTTACCATTGAAGTAACTATCGATGTGACTGAGGAAATCAAGATAGACGCGAAGAGCAAAGCGATTAATGATAAGATCGATACAACAAACCCTTCTTTAGTATCCACGCCCTCAACAACCATTAACTCTATTTCTCGATGAGGTTCAACAATAACACCACCAATCCTTGATAAAATCTTTCTGAGTTTCAACGCATTTTTCACCATTATATAA
>JALWRR010000135.1 GCA_026993975.1 Promethearchaeati archaeon
ATTAATATATAGAAGAGGCTTTACATGCTCTTCTAAAGCTAGCTTTAAATACGCTTCTGTTTGAGCCATTATTCCTTCAACAGCATCAACAACGATTATAACCCCATCCATTAACCGCAGAGCCCTTGAAACTTTTCCCGAGAAATCTACGTGCCCAGGAGTATCTATTAGATTTAGAAGATATTGCATATTATTCGAGAGCTCAACTGGGATAGATATAACAGAAGATTTAATCGTGATCCCTCTTTTCTGCTCCAAGTCGAGATAATCTAGATATCTAACTTGTCCAGCAAGAAAGGGTGCGATTACATTACAGTAAGCTAGCAAGCAATCAATAGTGGTAGTTTTCCCGTGATCAATATGACCAGCAAATCCCGCATTCCTTACGTGATCTATTTTCTTCATTAAACTTAGTATTTTGTGAATATTGATGCTCATTCTAATGCCTTGTATTAGCCTTTTATAGACACAGATTAGATAAGCTAGCGCTATTTTTACAGAAAAAATAATTAAAGATATTAAGGTTAAGGTATATCAAACAGAACTGATTAGCTATTATTTTTATTGACGCTAGATAGTTTCTCTCGAATCCCTAGTTTTAAGTATTCATCGATTTTTATTATGAGCCAATAGATAGCTGCTCCAACTGCCACTAGTACCAATCCAGCTAGGAAGAACCTCATACCAGCGATAGCCCAAGCATCAATACCCATCTGTGAGCCTAGTGATGTCGCTACATATCCCCAACCCGAACCAAAAGTGCCAATAACGGTTTCACCTATAACGAGAACTTGAACTATTCCTATTAAAGCAAATATGACCCCTGCTAATAATGCGTATAGTAATACTTCTTTACTCTTCAGTTTGAATAAGTGAGCAACTAAAATCCCCACTATAATCCCGATGTAATCTAGTAGATCATAATAAACAACTACTCTAACTGGAGCACTTATTTTTTCTCCAGTAATCCACCAAACAATATTAAAGAACAATTTCTCGTTATCCCCGTAGCTTATATAATTAGTCCCCATCCCATATAGTGTAGCATCACTAAATATTCTTGACCCACCGCACACAACAACTTTTCCACCAGAAGTTTCTATAGCGACTAGCCAAGGAATCTGTCCACGCTTATGTATGTTTCCCTGAGTATCTTCAGCATAAGAAGATGGTGGAGTAGTTGCTACGATTATATTGGGGTCGGAAACTATTAGAGAAGGACTATTTACGACTACTTTCTCAATACCAACGCTTATTATGTGTGGATTGAAATATTTTGATGAGACTGATATCTGCCAGTTTCGAGAACCAACATTGCTTGAATCATCCTTTATCTCGTCACCATTATCATTAGTGCCCCAGAACATTACTTTGTTGGATAAACCAATACTTGATAATAGAGAATTTAACTCATTTGGCTTACCATAATGCCTATCATCATACTGGATGTCACCCATAATTATTAAGTTACCTCCAGATTCAAGGAATTTCTTGATTAATGATAATTCCTCATCGCTAAACCCAGTTCCTGGATTCGGAATAACCAATATATCATATGCTGTAAGATTATCAATTGTTGGTAATGAGTCTGAAGCATTATATGAAGATACAGATACTCCAGCCTTCTCTAGATCATTTATTAGGGTTTGATATAGATCAGTTGAATAATACTGTCCTAGCGAATTTCTAAAAATTATACTTACCTTATTTTCCTGGGAAAAAGTTGCATTAAGATGAAGAGACGGAAAAACTAGAACCATAGTAAGAATTACAATCAACACAATTTTTCTCATTTAATCACCCATTAACAAATTCCAGAATTGAAAAATAGGAGAAAAAAGAATAATAAAAGTAATTCCATTAACTAGTAAGATACCTTATTTCCTTTTAGAATAAACAACATAACCGATAATGGCTGCCACTATCGCTACTACCGCTATTATTATATATATACCAAAACCTGCTGGAATAGGGCCCTGTGAAGGCTTCTCTACAACAGTTATATCAATTATAGCTGAATTACTGTTTCCCGCCAAATCATAGGCAATTACCGTTATAGTGTGTTCTCCTAGCTCAGTAATAGTAATTGATGTGACAACATGATTACCTGGATTATTAATCGTCTTATTTAACTGCCCATCAATATAGATCTCTACTTTAGCAATACCTGTTAAATCTGATAAGTTGAATTCCAGATTAATCTCTCCAGCATAAACAGAACTTCCAGATTCGGGTGATATCACAGTAATTGATGGTTTCTCCGTATCGATTGTGAAAGTAATTTCGTCATAGCTATATAAACTAGCATTATCAACAGCATATACTCTAGCAACATGGTTACCATTATCTAGATTACTGAGTGTGTACTCAGTGGTTGTTGCACTTACTGTTCCCTCTAGTGCTCCATCCAAGTAAATTACAAAGTAGCTCACTTTAGTATTATCACTTGCACTCCAAGATATCGTTACTTCACCCACATTTATGTATGGATTCTCTAACTCCGTTATGTTTATTTCCGGTGGAGTTGTATCTTCTAAGATTTTAGGACCAAGCACCCAATTGAGAATATTTTTAACAAATCTGATTTCATCTTGATCTAGAGTGTAAGCGAATAATCCAGTACTACCTAAAGCCAATATCTTTCCACCCTTCTCGTTCTGATAGATTGCACCAGCTACTGCTTCAGTTCCATTCATGTCGAGTAATCCCTCAGAACTATTAACTTTCGTTGTTGGGTTACCGTATATGATAGGAATTGCGTCGCCAGATACACTTAGATACGTTGAATAAGCAAAGCCGAGCGCGGTTACATCTTTGAGTAAAATCTGTGCTGAAATATTCTCGTCAAACTCGCTTATTAGAGGTATCCTTACATTTCCATCAACATTAGATTCACTATCCCATAGTAATCCTGATTCCCAAGTTATACCATATTCCTGCGTAACACTGTTCATCCATGTTGTATTTAGGTATTCGTACCAAGTACCCATTATTAATAGGGAACCTCCATTATCAACATAGTTCTTTATCAGTGAGATCTCCTGATCAGATAATGGAGCATCTAAGCTCGGTATAATAACCATGTCTGCTGCCGTGAGATTCTCCTCGGTTATGGATCCATTATTTAGATATACGTATCCCCAATCATAGAGCAGATTAATAAAATCATACATTCTATTTGCATCGTAATATTGATCATGTCCCTGATCAAACAGAATCATTATATTATACGCGTGGACAATAACAGTGGATGTGAAAACCTTTAATGATCCTCCAGAATAATCTCCTTGCGATGTTATAGTTATCTCGTATTCGCCTTTCGCTGAACACTCGATAATTAATTTATATGATTTCACTTCACCAGCGCTCATAGACCCTACATTAATCGTGGTATCGTTGCTTGTTGTTAGGCCACTAGGTAAGTTTATGTTAATGACTACGTTGCTCACATCAAATATCCTAGGGGCATACGCGGTTATCTCTAAAGTGAAATTATTTCTCAGATTTAATAGGATTTTATCAGGTTTAGCTGCAGTTTTAAGTTCAACGGAAGGAAGTTTTACGCTTATTTCCGCTCCTCTGGAAAAACCAGGTAAGTTATCACACCAAACCTTAACAGTTAAATTAGATAGACCTTCAGAAGACCCATTTATCTTCCAGCTAAAGGATTTTTCTTCTCCGGGAGTTAGATCTCCTACCGTATATGAATTCGAAGTATTCTTTAAACCTAATTCATTGCCTAATTCTATGCCAATTTTTACATTTCTCGCTGTTATAGCTTCGTTATTTCTTATTGTAAAATTAACATATCCTGTTTCTCCTACATATAATTCATCAGGAGCTTCAAATGAAGTTATTTCTAGTCCTTCAGAAAGCAACCAGTGAACGACCCTTAAAGCAAATTCTTTATTATCTAAATAGGAATAAAAGTCATTTCTTAGCAATTCTGATGATCCTGAGGCGAATATCCTACCTCCATTCGTTAGATCTACGCTCACAAAGTAATTTAGGTTCTTGTATAAGTAGAGTTTACTTCCATTCGTGAACAATACATATGTATCATTGTCACCACAACCAACTCTATAAATCGTCTTTGATGAATCATTAGAACCAATAATCTCAATTGCCGTACCTGGAAAAGCAACCTCAAAATCACTCTCATTGCTCAAGAATTTAGCTACTGTAGTGTTCGCCCACTTATGAACAATAGGATAATAATTAGCTCCATAATTAGTCGTATTATCTAATACTTCTGCGTCATAGTACCAGCCGATTCCATATTTATTAGTGAAATTCAGTGAAGGCTCAATGAAATAATGCCTATTATCAAATGAGAAAGTAGCTGCAACAAGAATTGTACCGTTATAGTTCTCCACGTAATCCTGTAACGCTAGATTCTCATCTTTTGTTAAGAGATGCTCAGAGTCCGGATTTGTGAGAATTACTAGACTATAATCACTTAAGGGTATAGTATCTAATGGATCTAAATTAATCGTTACGCTTGCGCCGAATTCCTTTTTTATATCCTCTATAAAATCAGATAATCTACTGCTATCAAAGTATTGCGCATGCGCCTCATCGAATAATATTTTAACTTGGTATGGTAGAAAAGTTGTGTGAAATTGCATTTGCATCTCTCTAATGTTCTTAGTGTACGATAATCCATTATTATTAACTGAGCTACCCTGCGAAGTTAGGTTTACTCCAGAAAGACCAGCGAAGGAGACAGTCATGATTAATATCATAGCTAAAGCTAGAGCTTTTTTAGGCATTACACATGCACCAGAAATAGATTTTTATCTCACTGAATTATTAACCAAAATTGATTAATAATTTTTGCCCTAAAGAAAAAACTTATCGCTCTTAACTTATTAGTGAATTCGAAGTTTTAATAAAAAATAGAAATGCAAGAAGAGATTTACTGCATTCCTCTTCTTCTCAGATAAACAACTATAACTGAGATTACAACTATTATAGCTATTATCGAAGCTGAAGCTATTAATTCGATAGGATACTGAGCTTCGGGTTTCTTATATATAACCAGTAGTCTCTTAGTTATGCTCTCGGGGTAATTTGACGCAACCAAGTTAAATGTCATTGAATATGTTCCTTCCTTATTAGCTGTTATTATCCACCTTATTTTAACCTGATTTCCAGGTTTTAGCAACTCTATTGAATAAATACTAGTTCCATTCTTATTAACTAATCCTGGTGAGAGAGATATTGAGACGTTTATTTGCCTTATTTCCTCAACTCCATTGTTAGTTATTGTTACCTCCGCAACTATCTCTTTTCCAACAGTTATCTCATATGGTACCCCAGTAATAGATAACTCTAATTTTTTGACTCCCATTAACCACGTTAGTATATTTTTAACTAGTTGCTTGTTTTGCTCGAAGTAATAGTATGAAGAAAAAGCATACGCGCTTCCACTTGCGAATATCTTTCCAACTCCTTTAACCACCGCTGCTAGCATCATTATTACATCTTTACCCTCCGCTATTTTTTGTTCATCTATTGTGCCCAGTGTCAAAAATGTATAATTCTCGTTACCTAATAGAACTGGATAAATCTCTGTCGGGACCTCTGGGGAGATTATTTTAAACGCAGTGCCAGCATAATGAACCGCATCGATACCTAACGATATTATTTTAGCTACCTCATTATCCGCGAATGTTTTTGCAATAACATGGTAATATGATTGTTCATAACTGACAGTATCGTATACGTCACCATCCCACCAGTAGATTCCATACTTATTTGTGAGCGCATTAAAACTATTAGGATTATCCGGCCAGAAGTATTGATACCAATTACCCATAATTAATAGAGAGCCCCCGTTCTCAATGAAATTCTGTAAAGTAGTTATTTCGTCATTATCGAATATTGGTGATGTTGTATCTCCAGGATCTGCAGTAGCTGGTTGTGGGGGCGGAAGAACTATTAGTTGTGCTACCTGCGTGCTAAATAAAGCTCCTTTAAAGGGCTGTTTCGAGATTATTACTGGAGCGAACTCACGAGCTATTTCAATGAATCCATCCATGTATTCAGAGGCAAATCTATAGTACTGATTGTGTCCCTCATCGAATATAATAACCTTCTTTGTGACTGCTAATAGGTTAGGTCTTATAGCGTCTAGTCCAGCAGTACAGTTTATTAGGACTGCTATTTGATATACTCCTGGACCACTAATAGTAGCCTTAATTTCTACAGTCGTATTCGTCCCAGCTTCTATTTTATCTATCAAAACACTGTATTTTTCGAAGATAAGATTCTCTGGAACTTCTTTGATCTCAACACTTATGTTGTCTATTTCGTACGGCGCGTCATTGGTTATATTAATGATTAAAAATGAGACGTTCGTTTTTGAGACATTTAGTAAGAAGGGATTGAATTGAGCTTCAGCTGTAAAAGCTGGTCTAGAATTAATGGTTTTATCCTTTGTCAGAAATAGCTCCCCTGTATCCGTATTGTATACGCTAATAATTAGTTTTCCTTCCTTGTATTCTCCTATTCTACCGATTAGTGTGAAGGTAATATTTAGTTTTTCTTCTGGTGAGAAATTAGAGAATTTTAGAGGTACACCAAATAACCAGTCAGCATCCCCATTAGAATTATTTCTTTCCCAATGCACTTTATTATTCTTTACTTCAACAAAGTAAGGAACTCTGATATCTATCGAAACATTCACATCATGATCCAATAGATTTTGTATAACGAATTCTACTAAGCCCTCTGAGTTTGGCAAATATTCTGTACGCGATACATCAAACTTTAGGACTATTATTCCAGTAGCCTTATAATCTACCTTATTTTTAATTGTTTCAGATGCTTCAACATAAGGAGAGCCCGCTTTTTCTTCCGTAGAAAGATAATATATTGGATACCGATTATTTGCTAGTGATTTTTTCTCTATAGCGATCTTATGTGAAGAAGCTCTAGATGCATTTAATTGAAAATCAAAAGGCGTAATTATCAACGAAAAAACTAAGAGCATAACTAGAAACTTCCGGAATTTCATATTCATCACGTGACTTCTTACTAAAATTAACTAATAAAATTGCTAGTTATAAATTCTTCTATAAATCATCCATAAGCACTTGAAATGAAAAATAACATAAAAATAGCTATACATCAAAAATAATTAAAATTGAATTAAAGATTAAGAGGAATTAATTAACTAGTATTGAGCGGCTTCACGTATTCTCTCAGCTATTGGAACTGAAATAGCTCCACCTATAGCATTACCAATTGTCCAGGGAATCACTACCCACCAGAAAACGTACTCCCAGAGGTACTCTAATCTAAATAGATTCGGGTAAAATACTAGATAAAGCGAAACCTGCATGAAAAAGCCTCGTAATAGCCCCATAATAAAACCATCAAAATAACTTAACCCTGGTATTGTGCGCGCTGACTCAAATTCTTCCTCACTGATTGTTCTCTTGAAAAATATCGCCTTATCCGTCAGAACAGCTTTACCTCGCAATAATAAATAGAAGTCTACTGGCAATCCTTGCGCGAATGGATACGCCCACCATAAGGGATTAATTCCGTACCATCCAATCTCGGATACAATATTATAGACAAACAATGTTAAGGATGCTGTACCAGGTTTCTTAACTAGAGCTATAGCGGTTATTAGTAGTAGCACATACGGTATATCTGCCACAGCAAAATTATAGGCAAATGGGATTCTATCTGTTATGGGGAAAACAAACTGACGCCCTAATATTTGTACCCAAACCACCATAGTTGCGCCAATCATAGCCATGCTCACGAGGTCAAGAGTAGAGTACATCTCGAAGAAACCGATCTTTGATAGGAATATGAGCGCTGCAAATACCCCTAAAGTCAAGCCTACCACAATGTATAATCGCGTTATAGGTGGATTTATTACCTTAATAGTCTTCACAATTTCTTGCCAATCGTAGCTTGGACCTAATTTAATTTTTATCTTTAGGCTTATATAGATAGGTTCTTTGGGAATAGATTGTGGTGGTGCAATTGTATAGTATAGATTGCCTATTTCTCCAGGTTTTAGTACGTCGACGTAGAAATATGCGTTATCACCAACCCATTTTCCATTCGTACGATTAATAACGTTTCCAGCGAGATCAGTAATCTCTATTACTGGTTTACTTGAAGTAATGGGAGTGAAAGTAATGTTATCTGGACTTTCCCCCTTTCCATCAGCTAGGACCTCAATTTGTGTCCAATTCTTGGTAGAAGCTTCACTTACTTTTATTGAAATCCTTACTGTTATAGATTCTCTCCCAGCTATAACGACTCCATCTCTCTGAGGCCTTATTGGGTTTCCTATTGGCGCTGTAATGCTTATCTCTGGTGGTTGTTCAGCTTGAGCATATATTCGGTTAACATCGATTGCAATTAGCAAACTGTATAGGAGTAAAGGTAAAATCAGTATAAGTGGCATCAATTTCTTTTTCCGCATTACTTAACACCTAGGTCTTCAAGCAATCCATATAACTATATTTTCTATTACTTAAATTATATTGTTCGAAAAGTAATTAGATTTGTATCCTTGAAAGATTAGCTGCACGATAATATGACCGAACTATGGATCCCTAAAAAGATTATTAATTTTGCATTAAGAAAAACCTAAAAAATAATGGATTAAATTTGGATACCTAGAGACAAGTAATATGACAAGAAGGGCAACGTGATGATTAGTATCAATCCGATAAGGAAAATTACCATGAAAACTAAATCTATTTTTCTGAAAGGTATCTTACGGTAATATGTTCTTTCACGATACGCTCTAAATGCTCTAGTTGTTGCAGCCAAAGCTAATTGTCTACCAGCACGAATTGATTCAATTATAACTGGAATGAAAGCGATTAAAACAACCCATATTACTCGCATTGCTTCCCATATCATCTTAAAGACATTTCTAGTAGGAGTAGGAGTTAACTTTAGACCTCTAGCTCTTTCAGCCGCAAGCACTAAAGAACTCTTTTCCAGTATCGTTGGTATACTCCTAAATGTTACAGCTATCATAAAGTTTATTTCCATAGGCAACCTAAATGTACGAAGCCCGTAAACAATCTCGCTGGGATGCGTAGTTGTAATAAGCCATATCGCAGCGCTTAATGCTGCTACAACACGCAATCCTTGGAAAAGACCATAGTAAAATCCCTGTAAGGTTATAAAGTTTAGATTAAACGCTTTTCTCAGTAATGTAGGAAACATGTATATCGCTGTTAAACCACCTCCCCGAGTATAACCTGGATTCAAGAAACTTTGCCCCCATGCAATCATTAACCATTGAGTCAGTATAATGATAAGCATAAGTCTCATTTTATCCTCACTAGGATTACTTAAGAGCCATACGAAGATTGTCAAAACTATTAAGAAAACTAGTGTAGCGAATTCATTAGCCATAGCTACTCCTATACTGACAAATAAAACGAAGATTAATTTGGGAAGAGGATGCATATTATGCGCTATGGAGTCCCTTTTCTCATAGCTAAATAACCTTTTGAACCCAGATAATCCAACGATCTTAAAAATCAAGTACGCTATGAAAGCTGGTATGAATGTTAGTAATACAATGAATACTAATATGGCCCCTATGATTTCTCGTATCTCAGTAGGTATGTACGGAGCATAATTCGCGAGGAAAGATAAGTCTATAATAATCATATTTAATCACCAATCTTTATTGTTGTTCAAGATCTTTACCACACCTCCAGCAGTATTTCGAATTACTCAGAATAATTGCGCCACACTCGTTGCACACGATAGGCAGTTTTACCTTTCTGAAATATGCCTCTGGAAGCTTTATCCCAGCTTCCCGTAATTTTTCGAAAAATGTTTTTGTTCTCTTAAATCTTCTAAGATAGTAAATTATGATTGTTGTAACAAATGCGCCGAATAGTGGAATAAAGCTATCTGGAAAGAGAAATTTTAAGGCTATTCTATGATATAGTGCTAGATAGAGAATATAGAGCAAATACGTCGAGAAGATCCCAGAGATATTCGCCCTTATATTTCGTACCCAATCTGAAATAAATAACCAACCGATACTCCACGTAATTACTATAGCCCAGAAATTATAGCCATGTAATGCTTCAGGTTCTGATAAAAGTAACCATCTAACAATATAATTGATGGATAAAGGAACTCCTTTATATAGCGTTATAAAAACGCCAAATCGAGATAAATTGAATTGAGTGGCTAAGAACTGTATACTTACTAATATTACAGGTAGCGAAATAAATCCCATCCATAATGCTTTTAAGTAATCAGTAATCCCGCTCATTTAAACACCTCTTCAACTATTTTTCTTGCTTTTCTTTCTCCTAGAACAGCTTCTGCAATAAACATAATTAGCTCTTCTAATGTAAGAACTGTCGGTAACCCAAAATCTCTTAGACTATTACCTATTCTAGTAACATACGGTGGCTTTAAATGAGTTTCATTTAAAATATCTTCTCTAGAGAAAACTGCTCTTGTTGGACCATCAAGCAGAATTCTACCTTGCTTAAGTACAATCACTCGTCTTGCGTATCTAGCTATTAGATCCATATCGTGAGAAACAACGATTATAGTAGTACCTTCTCGATTTAATCTTTGAAGCAATTCAAGATACTTTCTACTTGCGCCGAAATCCTGCCCCGTCGTCGGTTCATCAGCAATTATTATTTTAGGCCTCATAGATAAAACAGATGCGACAGCAACCCTATGTCTCTGGCCTCTGCTTAGTGCTCTCGGATGCCTTTTCTCAAAGCCAATGAGTCTCATCATTTCTAATGATTCTTTAACTCGCTCTTCCAGCTCTCTTCCCTTTATCCCTATGTTTCTAGGCCCAAACGCTATTTCGCTCCAAACAGTGTTCTGAAACAGCATTAAATCGGGATTCTGGAATATCAGACCTATTCGTTGAGATAATTCACCAACAGACATATGTAGTACATTCTTACCAAATACTTTTACTTGACCATAACTTGGTCTTAAGATACCCAATATATGGAGAAGAAGTGTTGTTTTACCAGCGCCATTTTGCCCTATTATCCCAACAAATTCTCCCTTATGGATCTTCAGATTAATGCCTTTTAGAGTAATAGTTCCATCGGGAAATCGATGCCATAAATCAATAATTTCTATTACTGGATCTCTCTCCTTTAACTTTAAGTACTCTTGCTCTTCCTTCAAGAACAAATC
The DNA here is from genome assembly GCA_026993975.1 of Promethearchaeati archaeon. GTDB lineage: Archaea > Asgardarchaeota > Njordarchaeia > Njordarchaeales > Njordarchaeaceae > Njordarchaeum. The sequence continues at coordinate 11,188 of JALWRR010000135.1, forward strand.
CTTCCTAATTGATGATCCCCCAATCTTTCTGGCAAGTACATGCCTTATTACTTTAGATGCCTCCTCAGGCGTCAAGGGAATATCAATATTATCACTGAGAATCCCTATTTTTCTTAATTTAACAATTGCTTCAGCTGCCCAAGGCGGTCGTATTCCTATCTCATAAAGCAAAGCTGGATTATTGAACACTTCCCTTGGCTTGCCATTAGCTATGATCTCTCCATCATTCATCACGAGCACTCTATCAACATATTTTACGACCTCTTCCAAACGATGCTCAATTAGAATAATCAGAGCGTTGGTCTTTTTTCTTAATTCAGAGATTGTCTTAAGTACTTCTGCTGCACCTTTTGGATCAAGATTTGTCGTGGGTTCATCTAGAATCAATATATCTGGCATCATAGCCATTGCCGACGCTATAGCAACTCTCTGTTTCTGGCCTCCAGAAAGACTCATAACATCTTTATCTAATAGGTCCTCAATGCCAGTAGCTTTGACAGCAAATTCGAACCTTTTTTCTATTTCGTCTCTCGGTAGCCTAAGGTTCTCAGGCCCGAAAACAACTTCATCTATAACTGATAGTGTAAAGAACTGTGTTTCTGGGTCTTGAAACACAGTTGCTACGTGTGTTGATACTTCAGCTAGTTTCATGTTTCTAACATCTTTTCCCTTTATTTTGACACTTCCTTTTCTTAACCCCTGAATAACATGTGGAATAATGCCATTTATGGTGTTTATTAGCGTTGTCTTACCGCATCCGCTTGGTCCTATAAGTAGTACGAACTCACCCTCATGAAAACTTAAGTTAATATTCTTTAGCACATATTCTTTTGAACCATGAAATTTAAACCAGAGATCACGAATTTCTAGCAGAGCATTATTCTTGTATATCTCCCCCATAATATATCCTCTTCATAAGTTAAGTGAACTTATAACTGCAATATGTTTTTAAAAATAATATCTTCTACTTTTTCTAACAATGCAATTAATGATCTCTTTTTAGGGATTTTAAATGATAAGAAGAAGAACAATATTTCTAATTTTAATGATTATCTCACTTGCAGCAGTACCCTTATCCCAGATTTATTTAATGCAAGAGTCGCAGCCAGCTACTAGAATAAAAATAAATAGCATTAATACAAAACCGTTAGGGAAACTAGGAATGATTGTTATAGTTGATGCTCTAAATACTACTTTACTTCAAACAGCAGATACTCCTAATATTGATCAACTCGCTTCGGAGGGCTTATCATTTCTAAATGCAAAAACCGTATTACCCTCCGCTACCACAGCTGCTCATGTCGCATTAGTGACTGGCGCTCCTCCAGAGATAAATGGCGTTGTTAATACTGTTGCCTATAACGCAACCAAATATCATGAATTACTGCCAGATGAATCGCCAGACACCGCTTTCGTAGATTACTTCGATATGCTTCGGGTCAAAACACTACCTGAAATAGCGAAAGAAAACGGAGTTAAGGTGGGTTTGATAATAAGTAAATCTAAATTAGAAGTAATGGCCGGTCTCTCACATGCAGCAGATAAAATGATACTACTTCCAAACGATGTAATTGGGCCAGGGGATCCGCATGATGCATCATATCCATATGCTAATAGGTTAAAATGCATTGAATGGATAACAAACGCGACACTAAAAACAATCGAAGAATTTTACCAATATATCTTGAGCGGCGAGTCAGCATTATTAATTGTTCACTATGCTGAACCAGATTACATACAGGGAGCTCTAGGAGTACTTAATCCTAAGACGATACAATTAGTGGAGTATATAGATTCCCAGATTGGTCGAATAATAAATGAATTAAAGAGTCTTAATTTATGGTCTAGAACTTTCTTTGTATTGACTGCGGATCACGGTTTTACCCCAGTAGATCCCAATTTAAATCTCCTATCTAACGATTACATGCATCTAAGCGCTCTACATATAGAGCATATTGTTAGGGAAACCGCTGGTTTACTTGTCTTTATTTACCTAAAGAATATCAATTTACTACAAGATGCTGTTAATGAACTAAAATCGTATCCTTGGGTACGGAATTTATGGACAAGATATCCCGTAGAAAACGCAAGTGGTACCTTGTCTGATGTTGGATTGAACAACGAGTTTGCTGGAGATATCGTTCTGGATATTAACCCTCCATATTATGCATCGAAATATTATGGAGTTGGCGCTCATGGAGGAACAGTTACACAGAAAATACCGATGATTTTCGCGGGCGGTTTATTAAGCAAGAATAATATTGCGGCACCTTCTATTATAGATATAGCTCCCACATTAGCGAAATTATACGGGTTTAATATGCCAAATGCCACTGGAAAAGCTTTAGACATAGTTAAACCAACTGCAGATGTATCCATTAAGGCAAATCCTGGGATAGCTTATATAGGCACTACCGTAAACTTCTATTTAAATTACACGATATCAACAACGCTTTCAGGATTACATGCTAGTTTAGAAATTTATGATGAGAATTACAACAAGATTTTCTCCAGAAATGAATCAATCTCAAGCACCAGCGGTTCACTATCCTTCACAGCTTCAATAGATAAAGAAGGAACATATAGAGTTCTAGGACTAATAGCTGATAATGATGGTAATATATTAGGAGGAAAAGCTATAAATATTCTAGTGGTCAAGAAAGAAACGGTACCGTATCCAGTGGAAAAAGTCGCAATAGCCCTATCTATAACAGCCATATTCACGGCAATACTAATAGTCATACCTATTAAAATGAGAAGAAAAATAGAGTGAAAAACAACTACTTTTTTCTTTTTAACTTTCTTTCCTCTTTAGCTAATTCTTTGAATGTCTTAATTAAATAATATATCTCAATAATAATTATCCAAGCCATACTTAACGTTAATAATCCCCAGAAATATATTTCGAATGCCTCACTCCATATAGCCCTGTTAAGAGCACTATACGCGAGGGATTCTAAGTTAATCCCGTTGCCTCTAATGGATCTCACATAGTCTTCATCAAATATATTGTAGAGAACTATCCCAGTGGCATGTGAAGGGGCAGGGATACCTAAGATAAAAGCAGCTGTAGGCGCAATATCTATTATTCTTCCACCAGGTAATTCAAATCCTTTCTTTACTGGTCTACCCCATATCCAGAAAGGTATATCTGCAACTAAAGGAGGCCAAACTCCGTAATGTCTATTGCCAATCGCACCATGATCTGCGGTCACTATTATAACAGTATCATTTTCCCATCCAAGCGATATTATGGTCTTATACAATAATCCGACTTGATCCGCCATTGCCTTAATAGCGGAATGATACTGAATAGAATCCACGCCATATTGATGTAATGTTTCATCCGGATCTATTAGGTGGATCCATGCTAAGACTCCTTTCGATTCTATATCTGCCTTATTATCATTAAGGTAATTTATTACAGCTTGCATTGCTTCCTGTCCATACTCAACATTTGTGAACCTCCTTGTTTTTTCACCACCAATTATGCTCGCAAGTGAGCTTGCAGGAGTAAATACAGCAGTTAAGATATCGTACCGCTCAGCTACATCAAAAATATCTTCAACACGAGGCACTCTATATACTCTAAGCATGAATTGAATGCTCCTATATTCATGAGCATTAGATTCTGTACCGTGAACTTGAGGCCAAGTACCTGTCATTAGCGAGACGTGGTTCGGGTATGTAATCGTGGGATAAGTATCAACAAACTTCTTAGCCCAAGTTCCCTCATTTTTGTGCTGTATAATCCAAGTAGCATATTTCCAGAAAGCATCTGCTCGTGTGCCATCAAATGTTATTATGAACACATTCTTTGCAAGAGGCTTCTCCCGTACTTGCTCGCTATGTAATAGTAGTCCCGATGGAGTTATAGATATTACTATTATTAAGATGAGAATGATAACTGCGAGGTTTCTAATTATTCGTATTCTTCTCTTCATTGCTAGCAATAATAATAAGCCGAGAGGAACAATGATTAGAAATAACAGTAATACGCTATCAAAAATGAATATTATTGAACTCCTAGATAACTCCAGCCAAGCTAAGTTATTTTCCATCGTACCTACATCACTACTAAAGCTGAATAGTGGATATATTAGGATAAGGAGATACGTGATTCCTATTATCAGTGGTATTTTCTTATTTTTCTTTAATTCATCTAAAAAATCGCTTGCTTTCATTTTGAAAGACCATTCCAAAATTGTAGCGAGGTATATTAA
>JALWRR010000136.1:0-3317 GCA_026993975.1 Promethearchaeati archaeon
GGGACTGTTGTGAATAGTGCGCTGTCACTCTTCCAAATCGCGATCATTAGTGAGGGTAATATTAGCGGTGATCCATAGATTGGTATCGCTAGAGCAACATATGTTGCTTGATTATTTTTAAGGTAATTATTGATTAACATGAAATCCTCATTATTGTTTTCAGTAAGCACACTGCTTAAATCAATGTAAATTACGCCTTCTCTGACTAGAGGCCTAATTTTCCTCCTCTTTAAGTCATCCAGTTTTCCTTTAACAAAATCTGATAATTGCTCAAAAATAATTAATAAATCATTTCTCTTTTTACTAATTTTCTTTTTGTATTGCTTAAGGGCCTCTGAAACCAATTCTACACCTTTATCTAAATCTTTATCATCTATTATGACGAATTTTGTGGGAAGCTGCTTGCTGTGATAAACATAAAGGCCCGAGATCAGTAAATTCAGAAATGGAAACATATTACTATAGGAATTATGGCAAACCTTCTCGATAAATTGACCAAGCTTTATACCAGACCCCTCAATATTCTCACCAAATATATGTTTTTGGATTTCCGGAGAGAATACTCTAAGTGACTCTATTCCTCCAAGTAATCTTAGGGTGAATCCTTCTTCATCCTTGTTCATGAACACTATGTTTATTAGATCCTCATCATAACAACTTTTATTCTTGCTATAGTAACTCATGTTCCTTAAAACTTTCACGTTGATATCTCCTATGAATTGATGAATCCTCAGTTCGGGATTAAGGTATCTCACTGTGTAATGTTTAGCTGAATCTTTCTTTCCAAGATTAATATCGAAGAATCTCCCAACTGTCAGCGATGAACCACATAGTAATGAATTTTCTATTTTCCTAAAAACTTCACTGCTCAATTTTTACCCCTATTATTATTACAAAGTTTTTAATCCTTCTATCCATTATCAAAGTATTCTTTCATATTAGTGAGAGTTAATAAATAGTAATATTATATCAATTACTATATAAAGCTAATTATTTATAATAGCGTGTAAGCAAATGCTTTTCTAGTTTTTACTATTCGAGAGCTGTTTAGGTAAGACTTCAATTTTGATACTGTATCGTATCTATTAACTAACAACATAGATAACATACTAACGTTATATAAAATATTACTTATTTAGATATTACAATTTTCTTTGCCGCTAGAAACTTCTGGTCATCCTTTAATAAACTTTTCTTTTAAAAACTAGTTATATAGCTTATGTAAATAATATATATGGGGGATTCTATTATTAAGAAATGTTTCCATTTTTCCTAATAGCCTTAACTCTTATGACCCCGAATCCTAAGGTTCTGCTGCCCCCCACGTTTGTGAATTCTCCTAGTTTCAGTAATTTACCCATTAGAACTCCTAGGTCCTTGCTTTTAGTTTCGTAAATGCATTTTCCAATGAACCCTATGGCTCTTCTGCCTTTGCCGATTTCTATTGGTTTGATTGTGCTTAGCTTGTGATGCGTGATACCAATTTCCTTTTCTAATTTCTCATATAGTTCTTCTAAATTCAATTTATCCTCGTGCAACTCATTATAGATCCTCGCTAGTGACATAAATAATGCTCTTGGTTCTGGGAGAAGATTTCTGTAAGGGTTACCCATCTTCCTAAAGAAAGTTGGTGTTTTAAAGCTAACTATATAGCTTAACGTGGGATTCAAGTCAAGATCGAAATTCTTTACTGCAGTTTCATTAATAGAGATCTCTAGATCACCTATATTTACTGAATTAATATCCATCAGATTCTCGACAATTTTAAACCATAAGGACTCTAATTTGTCGCCTAGTAAAGAAAAACCAAAACGAATTCCATCACCATTTTTTAAAAAGCTATTAAGATGATAAATATATTTAGAGCCTGAGAGAATAGCTAAGGGATCTACAGCATACGGAGAAAAACCTTTAGGAGAATGCAGATCCTCAGCTAAGTCTTCATCAATACTAGAGATTACCTTAAGGAAAAAAGCTCTAATAAAGGATCCCGTGAAACCTATTTTTCCACCCTTTAGGACAGAACCATAAACTTGAATAAACTTCAATCCAGCACACCAGTTATTATTAATAATGCTAGATAAACTGAAATATTTTAAAACTTATTTTTTTATTGTGTTTTTAATATTATTCTTGGTGTTATTGTTGGGTCAGATTTTGTGGATAACTAATATTGGTAGATCTATTTATGCCGTTATTAATCCTTTATGGGTTTGGTGCGTTGAGGGTTATCCTATTCCGAATGAAATCTATTTAATCTGGAATATAGCTGTTAAAAAGGAGTTGGAGACAGTTATAGATAAGATTACGCATCTTTATAATTTCCTAGATATTTCTCCTGATATAAAACCATTTCAAATTCCTGAAGATTTTCAGGGGTATTTCAGAGAGTTCTCAAAGATTATTGATGAGCTCTCTAAGCGAAGCGATGTTGAGTTAATTGTATTTGATATGACTCCTGGTAGGAAATTCATGTCAGCTATTATCGCTGACGCAACTATTAGGATTAAGAGGTTAATTCGGGAAAAAGGATTAAAAATGGATGCAAAGATTGTTTATCTCCATCTCTACGATATGGCTTACCAAAACGTTCCTTTTCCTCAAATTCCACTACCTAAGCAACATTTATGGGTCAGGTGATCCTTATTGAAGACATATACCATTAGTTGTAGCTCTCTTATTTCATTTCTGAACGTTTCCTATAAGATCTCTATGGAATCAAGACTTAACAAGGGGATTATCTCCCTAAAACCACCATTTTTACCTAGGGATCCATTCATAGATATTTATCTGCTAGATAATTCTGCAGAGGTATTTATCTACTTCGATGGTAGTAATTATGATGAGCTCGTTAAGGGATTGGAAGACAATATTTTTTCTAAAATAAATGAACGCATTACCCTACCCAAATCTAAAGATCTCAGAGATGCTCTGTATATGGGCGGCATTATTAGGCCTGAAAACTGGAACGATCTCCTTGACAGAATCAATAGTTTATTAAAACGCGACCCCTTCAAAGGCCAAAAGCTAGGTTTCCTATTCTTTGACACAAATATATTCAAGATGATGATTTCTCATCACATAGTTGAATTCATCTCTAAGAATCCTCGTGCTAGAATAGGGTACTTGCTGCTTACAGGAGTTCGCGAAGAGATACTTAATCACATAAAAGATAATAAGTATAAGAAATATCATGTGGAAGCATTATCTAATCCTAGAATATATGGAGCTTTCGCTGAGAAAACATTTCTTAATCAACCCGTGCTTGAGGATAGATTATGGAGATCAGCTCTTACGGAGTACATGAAGATTAAGAA
>JALWRR010000136.1:3327-15334 GCA_026993975.1 Promethearchaeati archaeon
AGAAGATGCCTACAAGCCAAGAGATAAAGAGTGATATAGGTGATCAAGCTTTAATGCAAGCTATTTTAGATTTCCAGAGAAATAAGAACGTGGATGTTTTAGCTATTACTCAAGATGATACATTTCAAAATATAGCGGTTGCAAAGGAAATAGAGACTCAACGCTTAGATATCCTTCCAGTTAGCGAAGTCTTTAAGGAGCGTTATAGAAATGTAGATTGGAATAATATTGCGAGATTCATATATGTTCTAGCAGTGATTTTCGGTGTCTTGAAAGTCAGTATAGGAAGTGTCAAAGCAAGTATTTACGGTGTTTGGGCTGGCAAGAAGAAAGATGATTGGGAAAGAGAAAACATAAAAATTGAAACAGATAACCCTAAATTTATCAAAAAAGCTAGACTAATGATTGAACCCCTCATAATTTAATTAGTCTTTGAATCGTTCCTTGCAATAAGATGATTAACACTGATGAAAATCAGAACCATGGGACGAGTAGTAAAGATGAAGAAGAAACTAGGAGAAGGAATCAAGTAATTTTCTTAGCCCAGCTTCTCTAGCAATCTTTTTTATTTTTAAGTAGAGTTCTTTATCCTGGTTAGCGTTTCTTAGTATGCTATCGATTAGTATTTTCTGTTGGGTTGACCAATCTTCTGGATCATGTGTTTTAACGTACTTAGCCCAGTACCTAACGAACTCTAACCTCTCCTCATAAATCAGCATCTCAACACCCTCTCAACAACTTCTTTCTTTACTTTCAATTCTTTACAAAATGAAAGTATCTTAGAGTAATTTAATTTTTCTTTGAAAATACAGAAGAGATATAGGGCATCCTCAAAATCTTTTTGCGAACCAAGATATAATTTATACGCTATGTTTAATTCTAATGAACCTATCCTAATCTCGAATTCATTAAGCTTAACTGTAATGTATTCCCTCAAGGAAATTAAGTCTAGATGACTTTTAGGAAGTTTAATCTCGGCATTTGGAATTACCGTATCTTTTATAGCTACTCTCAATCCTAATCCTTCATTTAGAAGATTATATCCCTCTAAATGATCCATAGCGTTAAAACACCAGAAATTATTTTTATCTAATTCATCATAAAACGCCTTAATTTTCTCTATAGATACATCTTCAGCATTAATATAGATATCTATATCTTCTGTTGAGCGTGATCTACCAAAAAGTATTGATACGTAACCACCAACAATAACATATCTGAAAAACTTTCTAACTATCTCTGAAATCTTTATTGCAAATAGATCCAGTTCATTTAGATTTTTATGGAAAATAACTTCATTATCTCTAAAAATAACTCCTCTCATTAATAAATCAACTCTAAGAGATACATTGTTTACTTATACAGATATTATTAGTAATATTAATGATTATTATGAGTATTACGATCTTTATCTTATTCTATTGATAACTAAAATACTATGCAGATTTTATGTGGTGAGGTTAATCTCGTTTATATTTTAGTTTTCATTCTGATTTAATTTTATTATGCGCTTGGGTTAATGGTTTTAAGCGTATAATTTTTATGCATTTTTTCTTATTCTAAGAGCGCTAAGTGATAAAATTTGGTGGTATGGAGTTGGTGGCTTAATGGTTAGTATGTTGCGTTTTAGTGTGAGTGATGGGATCTATGAGTATGTTGATGAATTATTGCTGAGAGGGCTTTTTAGTAGTAGGGAGGATTTCTTTAGGAGGGTTATAGGTGCGGTATCTCTCTTCTTAGAGGGAATTTTTCTTGATAAAAATTGTTTTAAAGCGTTTGTTAAGAAAGCTCTCAATAGTGTTTATTCCCTATTGAGAAGCAGAGGTATTGATTTAGATAATGGAGCCAAGAGAATGCGTGTCTTGAGAATTCCTGACGCTATTTATGATATATCTAAGAGAGCTGTTTCAATGGGCGTTTTTAGTGATGTATCTAGTTACGTAGAGTTCGTGGTGAAAATCTATATTTACTTTAACACTGTATGCGAGTTCGGTTCCATGAAGTATTCTTATTTAGTTAAGCTCTTTGAAGCATTCATAGATTGCTCTAATATGATTGATGCATTAGGAATGTTTAAGCGAAGGATGCGTGATTTCTTCACTAAGAGGAATCTTAAAATACTAGTTAAGCAGGATGGGGGAAGATACAGAGATATAAGTCTTGAAGGAAATGGTATAATTAATCGTTTAGTTGAATTGGGTGTATTTAGGGATGCAGTTGATCTAGCTTCTTTTATTGATTCATTATGCTTATTTATGAAATGGTATGAACCAGAAATGAGAATAAGGCAGGAGGGCGAGAACGTTTTTCAGCTTGATTATGAGCCATGAACCTAATTTATAAGAAATCGTGATTTATTTAATGAGAGGTTTTTTATTTAATGTTACTGAAATATTTATGGTTCATGTTTTAGCGAGGGGTGATACTTGCTTAATTCCTTTAATGAGATGGATTTTGCCGAGAGATATGATTTTCTATGGAACTTCATTGAGAAACGAATACCCATATTTCTTTTGGGTCCTGCTGGTAGTGGTAAGAGTTATATTGGTAAGAAATTAATGGAGAGGTTTATCAGAGAATACTATGACTTTAATGAGAATCAAGCGAGAGATTATATTATTAACCTTCACTCTATAGATGAATCAAAGCTTGAATCATATCTACTAAACTCGAATATGGGTATTGGACTCTATGTTGCTGGATCTGCGAACATTACGAAAATTGATTTGCTCGGTGGCAGAACATTTAGAGCTGGAAATTATGTTAGACAGAAGGGTATACTAAGTATTATGCGTGAACGAGGCGGCATAATTTTTATTGATGAGATATCTAGCTTACCTCCACACTTTGTAATCTTGATTAATGAGATTCTAGATGCAGTAATTTCGAGAGAAACGCATGAGAACTTTTACATATTTTTCGCTGGGAATCCATCTGTTTACACGGGTACATTTGATATACCTGATTCAACCCTAGAGCGATGCCAAGTTATTTGGTTCGATTACTATCCGCGCTTAGAGGAAATCAAGATTGTTTCAAGCATTCTAGTTGAGCATTTTCCCAATAATAAACTTTTCTCCACGCTTCTAAATCAGCTTAATTCCAGAGATTTAGATGATCTATCTGATAATATTAAACCGTTTTACACGTTTATCCTATATATTTCAGGTTTACTTAGGGATCTAAGAGAATCATTCCAACTACCCATAAGTCCTAGAACAATCGCTAATGTTATCGCTAGGATCTTCATTCATAGTAAAGGAAGACAACAGAAAAAAACTTTTGATAGTCTTAGAGATTTATCATTTCAGACAAAGCTTGGTATTGCGAAATACGTAAATCCTGAATTGATAAATGAACCCTTAAATAAGAATGCAGTTAGTGCTAATGTGAATGAGATTATAGAGATGCTGGATAAGTTTATGAGGAGTTATGGTGTTTCATGGTCCATTATTTTTGAGAGTTTATCTTCTATTAGTCTGATTTATAAGGATAGCTCCCTTAGAGAGAATGTTAATAGTGTTTTAAGAAGTAAGATTCCTGGATTGGAATGATTCCTAGGGGTTAAAACTCATGATTAATGAGCTCTTAGCTGAAGTAAAGAGTTGCAAAATCATATTGTTTCCCAATCCAAAGTACCCGAGAGTACGAATACCAGTCTATATAAATGCTTCTGATGAACCATTAGATAAGTTGGGAGAGACAGATGGATACATAATTAAAATTTTTTTAAACAGTCTTGTTAGTTTACTGAAGGATTATGGTGTAGAGGATCTATCTAAGCAGTTATTATGCAAATTAATGAACAGCGTGATAGTTCATGAGTATGGACACGTAATCTTCACTGATTTCAATGCTTTAAGTGATTATATATGGAATATAAAGAATTTAGAGACGGAATCTTATCTTAACATTTTTAAAAGCATTTGGAACATTCTGGAGGATGTTAGAATTGAGTTCTTAATGAGAATAGATTACCCCTCATTAGCTAGGATTTTAACTCCATTAAGAATAATTACTACTGTGATGCCTGAGGAAAATCTGGACTCTAAGTTATCAAGGTTCATTCTTGGTTTATACATGTTAACTTTTAAAGATATACTCTTCACCAGGAATATAGATATTAACATAGCTCTAGATCACGCGTTCGGCACATTTATTGATTTATGGGAAATAATAAATGACAAGAGATTCAGAATCCTTAAGCTTATAGAGGAAGCGATATCAACTAGAAATGCTATAGCACCCCTTCAAATAGCTGATTACATAACTAAAGTGCTTGATAAAAAAATCGGATTTCCGAACAAAACAAGCATTATGCTACTGCATAAAATTGAGAAAATACCAGGCGAGATCCTAAATCTACTGAAAATACTCGATGATCAACCAATAATGAAGATTTCTAATAAGGATTCTTTAGTTAAAGAAAATGTGATAAGCAAGAAGATTTCTGAATTGAATAAAAATGAAGGAGGGATAATAGGAGCTTCTGTATCTATAGATTACCCAGAGGAGAGATCAATGAATATTTCATTTTACATAGATACAGTGAAGAGATATAAACGAGTTATTAATGATCTAAAGAGACAAATTAAGGATATTCTATCTGAATGGCGCGTTAAAAAGACTATTGTAGGTGAAATAAGTGAAGAACATTTACAGGAGATATACGCTTGGTCTTTTTCGAAGGATGAACCGAGACCAGAAATTTTCGAGTTAATATCGAGAGAAGTAAAGCCTCTTAACATTTTTCTACACGTGGATCAAAGTGGAAGTGTTTATGGAGAGAAGGGAGAGATCATAATGAGATCTGTAATAATAATTCTTGAGAGCCTAGAATCTTTAGTTAAAAACGAGTTACTGCGAGTGGCTACAGCTACCTTCGGTCCATATCCACCTAGAATATTGAAAGAATTCACTGAACAGACTCATTGGGGCAGATTTTATCCAAGCCCTGCGGGAGGAACAGAGATTTATAGAACTCTTAAATGGTTCATAATGCATCAATACCCATATAGCAAACCGGAATGGAGCTACTTAGTGATAATTTTTACAGATGGAATAAACTATCCAAAGGATAATAAGTTGCATAAGGATGTTAGAGATCTCCTCAATAGGAAGTATAAATCGGGAGGAAAAATTGTTGGAATCATACCTCAACAAACACTTCAACTACCCGAGATCAAAGAATTTATAAAAACACTAGATCACGTTGAGACTCTATTTTCATTATCAGAATTGCCAGGAATTATAATGCGAATAGTGAAGAAGGAAATTAAAAAACAATATAGATAAATGGTCGTTTCTTAAAGCATTAACTAAAATTACAACCAGCGTCTTCTAAAGCGCTTAAAAGGTTTTTAAAGGGTTCTATAACCTTTTTTACAATAATTCGAGCATTCCTATTTAATATACCAAGCTTGTTATTAGACTTTTTAACATAGAAAATGAAACTAAATTCATCTTTATTTATTATTATGACCCAATTTGCTGAGCCAGACAATATTATATCTCCTCCATAATTATTACCGAAAAATCTAGACTGGCCTCTCAGAACCTGAATACCTGCTAAAACTTGAAGCATGTCACCCGCGTCCTTTATCTTGCTTGTTTCAAGATTCTTTGTGAATATTACTGGATCCAAATCGTGAGCCATATCAAATATCATTAAGCCATCGAAGCTAGAAACATAGTAAGCATATTTCTCATACATCTCACTTGCTATGGAGGACAAAAATATCTTTCTAAGAAGTACACAGAGATTATCTGTTATTTCTATTTTTTCAATAAATTGTTCCAGTTTAATATTGAATTTTCTTAGAAATACTCTTATTTTATCGCTCTGTCTTATAAACCTGCGTAACAAACTGATTAGTTTTAAAGTTAGAAAGCTTTTACTTTTCTGTTCTCTAGTGAAAAGCTCTATTCTCTCGATATCACGTATTTCATCACTGATAAATCTTAATTTTAGAAGTAAAAGAGAGAATAATATGAATGCTCTGAATCGCCAGTAATATTCTCCTATGCTAGAAAAACTTTCTCCTCGAAGGATTTTTTCGAAAACTCTTTTAAGCAGGTCTCCCTGTAATTTCCTCGAAATTATATTTTCTAATTCATAATTACTTATAAAATTAACTAAATCATGTTGCAAGTATGTAGAAAATAGTTCCAAAACTATTCTGTTTAAAGTTAAATCAATTTGGTTAAATAAGGAAGAATCCTCTCTGAATCGAATTGCTCTTATAGCTCTTGGAGCATAAACTATTACGCTCTTTACATCCTCTAAAAACTTTTCTAATTTCGTTATGTCATAATTCGAGTAAAGCATATTAGAGAATCTATTACGGAGCTCTTCTAAGTATTTCAGGAATACTTCCTCATCAACCCATATAAGATCAATTTCTGTTAAATTCTTGTAATCTATTTTAACCGGCTCAAAACCAATAATATTCAAACTTCTGCATGGATCACCATTGTCTTCATGAATCCAATAACCGTTTTTATATGTTATTGATCTAGGCCTAGAACAATAACATCTTAATCTTTTTCTCATTCACTTTTCTCCCTCTAACCTTTTAATGACTTTAATTAACTCGTTCTTAATCCTCTCACAGATAAATATAGGGATTGGTGAATCGCCGATGATTCCGAAGATCATATCATTATACATGAATCCATAAAAATAATTTCGTCTAGATGAATCCCTAATAATAATGTATTGAAGCTTTCTCTCACCAGTTATTGTGGTTAATAATCTCTCAGATACGGGAAGCATAGAAGCTATTATAGCTGCAGTGCGCACTTCCTCATCTATTATATTGCTGCTTACATCACTTGGTTTTTTTAGAAATAAATGTAGTAAAGGGAGTCCCTCTGCAGTTGCCCCTATTATTCCGTAAACGCCGTTGAACAGATTCTTTTCCTTTTTCACTAGCTCTTTTACCTCTTTTTCAAGCGCATCAGCGAATGAGCCAGGTTTTATCATCGCTTTATACATATCTTCATCTGACTCTCTTATAGGATTCATGTTTCCACCTGCATTTTTAGATGTAATCATCATATAGGAGGGCAGTGATATTAATTATTTTGCTACTAATTATTTTTCTTATTTCCTTTCGATAAAGTTTTAACCATATACTGAAATATATTTTTTCCTTTTTTTGTCGCTGAATCAAATTTTCTCTTAATTACTGCTGATTCACTCTCTAGAAGATTTTTTTGTCTCCTCTATATCTAGTTTCGATAAATTATAGATTAATGCTGCTAGATCAACTAGGTTTCCTGTTTTTATAATTTCATGCACTTTCTGGAATATTGACTTAATTATGCGTTCTGGTTTGATTCCTATGTTGTTTATTATATCTGTTAGTAGCTTGATGTTATACGTGTCCAGTATCCCTATGATAAGTGGGATTTTATCGTCGCTTAATCCTTTTAGTATATGAATTAACTTGCTGTAATCACCCATCTGGCATTGCTCATCATTTATCATAATTCTTAATAATGTTTCCCCTAGATTAACCGCTAGTTTCTCTATTAGTTTTTATTATTTCAGCGACTTCATCAACTGGTCTGCCTCTAAAAAGCGCGAATCCGAAAGTTAAATAACTCTTATATGCTCTGAAGATATCTTTAGCAAGTAAACTATGTGGGATTCGCACTCCAATTGGATTTCCAAGGTATTTGTTAGTGATGGTGTCTTTTTCAAGCTCCCTAATCTTCAAGAGGGCTTTTATTATTCCCATTTTATCTGGAAAGATTTCCTTTAGATATTCCTCTGGAACAGCTATTTCGTATTTCGAGAAGATTGATAAATAGGCTAATACCTCCTCTATATCTCTTACTTCAATTTCTTTCCCGCTAATTTCTTTAATCTCGTTATAAACTCTCTTACTTATATACTCTCTAATCCACTCTAATATTTTTTTCATCAGTAATGTTTCTTATAACGCTAAGTGATAGTTTTCTTTGCTTTCTTATTTCATTTATATAAGGCATTAAATGTATGAAGTTGCTTACTCTCTTATCCAGGAAATCAAAAACTTTCATTGGTTCATCTATCACGTCGATTCCTTCCGCCCTTATTACTTTTTCAAGAATCTCTCGCAGCGCTTTCCTGAAATATTCTTTGTTTAGCTCTATTATAATTGATTTCCTAAGTAGCCTCTCCCATAATTGCTTATCATACTCATTAAATAACTCTTTGAACTCAGATCTAGCTGTAGATATTATTACTGCCCTTGCCGGTGTCTTCCTATACGCTTCCATTAATACATTAGGATTCACATGAATGTCTTCTAGGATTATCACTGGTTCTCTTTTCAGCCACATTCTGTTTTCTTCGAAAGATTTGAGTCCTAGAAATATTGGGTATCCCATTTTCCAGAACTCATACGCAATACTTTTTGCGAACGTTGTTTTTCCTGAACCAGAGCCCCCCTATTATGAGAACCACGTTTTTATCGCTGGGGTCAAGTGAATTGATTATACGGTTTATTTCTTCCTGGCAAGCCACATTACCCTCTTCAATATCTATTGCAGACACTCCGTAATTAACATAGCTCGTTGGTTCACTATTTTTTATAGCGTCGAAACTATCTACACCTAATAATTCTTCATAAGATAATTGGTATGCGTTTTCATGCAAATGTTTATTAAGTCTATGATTCAGCTCTCTATACGATGCAATTAGGATCCTTGATACTAAATAGCTCTCGCTCCCGGTAAACTCACTAGCTATATTTCTTAAAGCTAGCAGGTAAGGTGGTTTACGGAACCTCTCGTTTTCGCGCTTTAATATCTGATCAGCTATCTGTTCCGCTTTCTTCTGATTTATATTCATTTCATTCAGCATTATGTTCGTAATAGTATTCCTAACTAAGCCCTCTTCGATAGGATGAATCACAATAAATTGAACATTATTAATTGACTCCTTATTTCTAATTTGATTTAGATAAAAGTCTAGCATAGAGCTATCCATAACGAGTACTATTCTAGAGAAGAAATCCTTAAACAAGAATAAATCACTTAAAAACTTCTTGAAAGTGACTTTAAAGCCATTCCTCTCGGAGCCGAAATAATGATCTAAATCAATCCAGATCTCGGGATTCGGAATCTTACTCTTTAATACCCGTAAATTACCTATCTCTTCACCAAGAATATAAGTGGCACTCTTAAGCAATATATTCTCAAAGGCCCCTTCTTTTCCCTGCAATTGCATCGTTAAGACTCTGTCATCATCTCTATTAGATAGAATACTTGCAAGGAACACAGATTTCCCGATAAGTCTAGGTCCAGATATAATTATTAGAGATTTCTCCCCTATAACACTAAGCAGCTTTTCCATTTCTATTCGAGGAGTATACGAAACCGCTATCCCCTTTCTCTTCACTTCAAGTAGCTCCTTCTCAGTTATTCCAAGGTTCTCTATAGCTTTCCCCAGATAAGTCCCTTTTATTAAGTGTTCGCTAGCTCTACTTAAGTTCTCAGAAAGATCAAGATAATTGTACTCTTCAATTATGTTAATCATAACGGTGTAATATAAATCACCATACTCCCTAGTCTTAAGCAGAAGTCTCCAAGTGTAATTCTTAAGAACCTCCACTGCCTCAAACTCCAACGAGAAAAAAACCACGCCATTACGAGGCTTTAATCTCAAGTAGCTATCTCCCTTCTTAAAATATACTTCATCTCCCGTATCCAGGTACGACAAAAAGCGGAGCGCTCTTGGTTTAACAAGCGAAATTAACGTCATTTCTCTATCAATATCCGTTCTAATCCAGAACTCTACGAACCCTTTATCTCAAACCCTATATACTGGAGGATCAATATTAAACTCTATTGAATCAATCCACGCATGATTCAACTCTCGAATCCTCCCACTCCGAAATATTCTCTTGCATTAGAATAATCACTATAAAAACCTCAGAATATAAAATATTTAAAATTAGACTATTCTACTTTTGATCGCTGCACTTTACATACCTATGCATATACGGGTAAAGAAGAGATATAAAATAGGTGAAACGGAGATATATAATGCTTAATATTTATTTAGTGAATTTCTAAAACTTATTATTGCAAGGTTTAATGCTTGATAAAGATGATCAGTGAGGAGCGTTTAAAGAGGTATCATGAAAAAATATGCATATGGAGAAGAGAATATCTCAGATTGATTCATGGATATCTAACTATACTAGCGAAGATTTTATTCACGATGAGAAAAATAAACTAGCGGTATATAAAGCTTTTCAAGAAGCTGTTGAGTCAGCTATGGATATAATAGTAATGATCTGTAAGGATATAGGGATTCCTCCTAGAGACGATTATACGAATATCGCATCTATCGGGGAGGAAGAAATTATAGAAGATGTTTTGATGGAGAGTCTAATTAAGGTCAATAGCTTAAGAAATAGGCTTGTGTATCATCATAATAAGTTAAGTGATAAAATGGCGTTTGAAAGCATTAAAAAACTCTTGGACTCTCTGATAAGATTTATCGAGATGGTTGAGAATTGGATAATGAGAGAATTAGAGATATAAGGGATCGTATCAAAAAGTTATTTACACTTGAGTGTGTGCACTCTATCCTAGTTTTCGGTTCCCTAGCTAAAGGAGATTTCACAGAGAGGAGTGATATTGATATATGTGTTGTTGCGCCAGATGTGAAAGATAAAGAAGCTTTCGCAAATAAGATTGCTGCTTAACTTCCAAAATACGAACCATAAATCTTTATGCATAGCATTCATAGCCCTGTACCTCTGGATATTATCGGCTTTGCAAGAAAAACCCTAATTTATGTAGGCAAGGGACTGATGCACGAAGAATAGTTGAAATAATATGCTTACAATAGTTTAGTAATATGACATATTGCTTTTCTTGGCGAGCATTCTTATTGCTTCCTGAGTTATTATGACTATTTTTCTAGTTATGGCTTCTCGGATTGCTGGTAATGTTGCTTTTCCTGTGCCTAAGAGAATATTACTGCATGAACTTTTTCCCTATTTTTCTTCTAGATATTTCCTAGTTTTATCTAGTTGAATAATATCTCCTGACTCAATGTCTTTTAATTTAGCTTTCACCTCGATTAATAAGTATTCATTATTCTCGAGCTCTATGATTAAGTCAGCGTTTCTATAGCCTAGGAACTTTGCTGTTTCTCCCAATCCATGCACTCTACTCACTTTATAACTAATTTTATCTATTGTTCCGAGAAGGAATGTTCCTTTATCATCGCCATATAGTGCTATTTCTCTTCCCTCAAACTTCCTTAAGAATTCTTGGATATAATACTCCGCGGCTATCAGCCTCGTAAAGCCTCCTAAGCTCCAACAACTCTTTTTCTCGATCCACAAAAATATGCCCCAGCATAATAACACCCAACATAATTAAATCCCTACATAATATAGAACATAATTATTAAAGAATTATAAGAGATTTTAGGCATAGAATGATTAACCCATATGAAGTCTAGCTATGTAGCAATTAGACATTTATTGTTGAGAGAAATGTTGAGAAGATGATGTAGGCTTTATTAAAGACCTCTTTTATTTATGATAATCCCAAGAAATTTGTGAAGTAGTATTTTCTAGGGATGTAAATCTAGTTTTAAAGTATAAAAAGCACTATGTAGATTTTGTATGCAGATTTCTCATGATATTAATCCAGTTTATGTTAGATCCTAGATTGGCGTAGAAGAATTAAAAAAGAAAAGGCAATTTTGGTATTGCTGTTACTTATGCTTCTTACCACAAAGCGATAAGGAGGAATTGATAAAAGCATAAATTTTTGTAGTAAATAAAGATTTAACTAACTCTCCTCTGGGTAAATTCTTATTGTATTCTCTTTCAAATTTTTCAACTCATTATTTAGAAGGTTTTGGAAGACGGTCGGAGTTTTTTAATCACCTCCGTTTAAACATTTTCTTGACATTACTCGTTTTTCCGCCTTGTTTTCAGCTTGCTCCGTGACTTAGGTACTGGCTTGAATAATTGTTGCTTGGCTTGCA
>JALWRR010000137.1 GCA_026993975.1 Promethearchaeati archaeon
CGTTAATATATAATAAGTATACTAGATTATCTATCTTTCTCTCTAACTCCATTACTAAATCAGATATCTCTCTGTTCTCATTCAGATACGCAAAGTAAGCTAGATCCAGAATAAGAGAACTGAGATTCTTTATTCTTCTTAATAATTCTCTAATAGATAATGGCTCGTACTTAACTTGCTCGCTCTCTAATTCATTCAAGTCAGCAGCCCCCAGATTGATACATTTTCATAGATAGCCTTCCCGATACTAATGATCTCGATTTCTCTAAAGATAATTCTTAGGAGTAATAAAACTTTTTCAAGAATTTCTAGTTTAAACTATTATTAAATGATTTCATAAATTTTTTATTTAGATTAGTTTATTTCATTAGCGATCTAGTATTAAATAGATAGCTATAATTGATTTTATGTAGTGAGTTTAATGTCCACTATTCTAATAATAATATGCATCATTCTATTATCGATATATTCAATATTGATCCTTAAAAATAAAAAAATCTTAAGCAAAGTACTTGCATACAAGATCCGAGAGAAGGCTCCGGAATTATTAGCGCTCATAAGACCGGCTGCTAAGCCAGTTGCAGAAAAAGAGGGCGGCGCTATTAGATTTGAGGATCTATTGCAAGAATTTTCTACCGAGGTGTCATTGCCTAAACCTAGGATACTGAAATTTTTTAAAATGGATCCCGCAAGCATTACGGAGTACATAGAGAGAATTGACAGAGACAAAACTTTCTTCGCTCAGCTAGTTAATTGGATGATTATAAATCTCGGCGAAAAAATAACTATGAAGACATTAAATATAACAAGTAGAATAAATCTGGAGAGGGCACAGGAAGGCATTATCGGTAACCCCCAAATAAAATACAAGCTCATAGAAATATTTGCGAAGAGATATCCTGAAACACTAATTGAATTCGCTAAAACATATTTACCAACCGCTTTACAGAAACTCATCGTTGCTTATGTAAAAGGTATGATACCTAGAGAAATAAAACTGTGTGAAAAATTAAGAAGTTTGAGAATTTATTCTATGGCGCACATCGAAATGACAAAGGAGTACGGGCCTATATTAAGATCGGCGATTACTCCCGCCCAGTTTACACAGCTATTGGTGAATAATCCGGCCATTGTAGCTGAATTCTTTATAGTTGCGAAGTATGCAACTAGCATTGAGACCGAGTTTGGAACAAAGATATTTATTAAAAGAACTATAATTAAGGGAAACGACAGCATAATTCTTATTGAGACAAATCCAAATGTTAATTTGACTGTGATCAAGCAGATACTTAAGAGACTGCCGGACGCAATGAATAGTATTGAAATAGATCCAGTAGATCTATTAATAGAAGCCATGAAGAAAATCCTTGTGGGATAATTTTTAGTTTAGCTTACTTTCAACAGCTTTAATTTTATCTTCTGGCTTTCTTTGAGGCTTATCTAGTCTGTCGTCAATATTTATACTGATTACAATCCTTTTAACACCAGCGTTAATAATTGCTTCATGAGCTTTTTTAATTGCTGTGAAAATATCATCTAGATTATCTCCTTCTATGATAGTTGACATAGGCGTTATTCTAAATGGGATACCATTTTCTTTAAGAGATTTTAAGGCTACAGCAACATATTGAGATAAACTAGTTGAATTCGTTCCAATTGGTATTAACGTGAACTCCGCTATTATTCTGCTCAACACAATACACCTAATTTATTAATTTTTAATTTTTGAAAAATTAATAGCGCGATCAAAATAAAAGTTTACCGAGGTGTTTTAATGCCTAGCCAAATAATCCTTATTCATGGAGGCGCTGGGAAGTGGAAAAAAGAAAGACTAAGCCGTGCAAAAGAATCATTACTAAATATCGCAAATAGCGTGAAAAATAAAATGGGGGAGATAGATCCAATTGATGCTGTAGAATTCGTAATAAGATGCATGGAGGAAGACGAGACATTCAATGCTGGTAGGGGTGCTGCACTTAATCTTTTTGGAGAAGTAGAACTGGACGCGGGCATTATGACTAGTAGCGGTAGGGTTGGTGCTGTCGCCGCGGTTAAAAATGTATTACATCCGATCTCTCTAGCTAAAATTGTCATGAATGAGCTAGATCACGTATTAGTATCGGGAAAAGGTGCCGAGCAACTTGCTAAGCTTCATAACCTTTATACATCTCCAGATAAATTAGTGTCTGATTACGCTTATAATAGATGGCTTCGCGCTATTAGAGAGATACATAATTATCTTTCAGGAAAAGAAATACAAGATGACTCGATAAGATACTATTTAACAGAGATCTTTCCAAACATTACAAACATCATAAAAGATTATCCTGAGTTATACGAGGAGATAAAAAAGAGATATTCGCACAACATAAGTGATACGGTAGGCGCTTTAGCATCTAATGAAAATATAATTGTAGCTGGTGTTTCTACAGGCGGAATCTTCTTGAAATTCCCAGGACGAATTGGAGATTCACCCATAATTGGTGCTGGTTTTTATGCTACGAGAAAAGGAGGTTGTGTAGCAACTGGGCATGGAGAAGAAATAATGAAGAATCTACTATGTTATAAAGCAGTCAATTATCTTGAGAAATATAGTGCTGTTGAAGCAGCAAAGAAAGCACTAGAAGAAGCTTATCACAGAACACGAATTAAAGCTGGACTAATAATGGTTGATAATAGCGGAAATTGGGGAGTATATCATACAACGGATTATTTTCCCGTTGCAGTAATTGTGTCAGGTAAAATTATTGTCAAGGATTATTGGCGATGATCAGAGAATGAATGAGAATAGTAATAGAGATAACATAGAGAACAGAGAGATAATGATCAATGATAGCTTAAAAGCCTTACTACCTACTAGAGAAGCTAAAAGCAATCTATTTACATTCTCTTCCCCCAGCATAAGTGCATCGATTTCATCGATTAATACACCAACTTCCGCTTCATCCGCGGATTCTACAGCCTTCTTCACCGCTTTTTTTATACACGGCATCAGAGTACCAAGATCACTCACTTGCAGAAGACGATAGCCCCCTGATCCAGGCTTTACAGCGTTTACTACATGCGTATCCGTGGTTAAAACTTCTATGCGGCCCCCATATCCATCTCTCGCTAGTTCTTCTATAATTCTATCTCTAACCATGGTTCCGAGATTATTGGAATCAAATATTACTAATAAAAGCTCGTTATTTGCATAATCATGGTAAATTGCCCAAATACCTCCTGGACCTAGACCATCTTCCACAGTAATTGAATCACATTTAACATTGGCCCAACCGATTCTTAATTGCGTACTGAACTCGATTTCCGAAAACGCGCTCAAAAACTTTTTTGTCTCGCTAATTACTTGTTTTGCTTCTTCATCCTCTAGCTTTATTAGCGGCATAGCAGATGGTTCTTTAAGTGAATTATGACTATCGATGATTAAGCCATCCAGCCCCTTACTTCTCATAAGCTCCCTGTATAGTAATCCAACATCAATATGGAAATCATCCATTGACTTAGGGCTCTTTGTTACAAACAAAAAAACATGATTATTGATTATTTGCCATGTATATGTTAAGTCAGCTTGATGCTTTCTTAACACAGCACCTCTAAAACGCTTTAAAGGAATATTCAATCTAACTTGATTTAACCTAATGATTAGATTATTGACCTCGCTGCTAGATGGTAAGTTTTCTGAATGCGTACATGTGCCATGGAGCATTATGGCTTCGCAATCAGTATTATTTCTAAACCAATTATTCACAAGATATGGTAAATTAGAACTACCTACATTTAGAAATGGGCCAGGATGAATATTAGATATAATTACGAATAATTCTTCACCAGAAGCGATTTTTCTGTAGCGAATGAATCCCATTGGTACTCGCCTTTTTAATGAAAATTTTTTCAAGACCCTTTCCAATAGAGATGGTTTTTTAAGCACCCAAGCGAAAATAAAACCACGAGTTAATTCGATACCACTAAGATTCCCAACGTGAGAAGCTAATTTGAGTGGAATAAAAATAATTGACCCTATAGCGAGCCCGTATATGGTTAATTGTACAAGTACTAGGATTGGAGAGACAGTAATTGCGAGCGAAACGATAATCTCCTGTATGAGATCCAGCATTATGACTAAAGAGAGAAAAAGAACCAATGGTTTATAAAATGATACCTCCGCGTTTGTATAAACCACCATTATTGTTATCACTGCAACGAAACCTACACTTAAAAGGGAAAAAAACCTGTATCCTATCACAGAATAATTCTTAAGCACGAGCCCTATAATGAAAAGAAAAAACGCTAGTCCATTCGTTATAGCACTTAAACCTAGAGTCCTCCTTGTATCTAGCGTAGTTTCTCCCTTAAAAACAAGCACCCTAATCATGATAAAATACACGAGATAGTAAATAGCTATAAGAACTAGATTCAATAAGTTACCGAAACCAAGCACCCATAACAATAAGTAAAAAAACACTACTTGAATTAAATTAAGTGCTAAGATCTTTTTCCTTGAAGGTAATGAAAAAAGAGACTTGTAAGCTTCGTAGATTTTCGCTGTTTCATTCCCCTTCTCCATTTTCTTCACTCCGTAATAGCATCTATAATCTCTTTTATTGATTTTACTTCCACTTCAATCCTTTTTTCCGCGAATTTAGGGATATACCATGCAGCTTTAGAACCATTAGTCCATACCTTCTTTATACCTATCTCCTCAATAGGAGCAACAACCATGCAAGTGTCAGCAAAAATTTTAACCCCCGCTCTCTCTAATACTGCGTAGATGGAACTCTTTCTAACTAATTCTAAGATGCGTCTAGAGGTAAAAATCCAGAACTTAATTCCCCTCTTTATTCGCTTTCCACGTAGCAATGCACTAATTTCGTTTATTTCATCAATACTAGCGTGAGGACATCCAATAAAAACGGCGTCTGGAATCTCTATTTTGCTGAAATAAGTGTCAACTACTGTTTCGACATCTTTCTTATCTATAAATAATCTATCTTCAGGATCCAGTCCTCCTGTAGCTTCTTTTAATGTTTTTGCTTCCGGCGTGATATTAATCGCATGAAACATTGCTATTGCTCCTGATGCAGCTAAAGCGGCTCCAAGCATTCTTAACCTCCATTTATCAGGTCTCTTTCTAAAACTAAAGATAGGTATATCAGAGGGCGATAATCTATTACCAATGAGAATTCCCAATAACCCAAAATCGCTATCATTAAATTTCTCATTATTAACCTTAATAAGCACATTCCCGTATCTATTTTCCTTTAATAGTAATCCCATTAATGGTACTCTCCCAGTGATCGCAGCTGATAAAGCATCTAAGCTACCATGCCTATTTGTCCTAGCACCAATCACACTGTTTACATATACTACAGCCGATGACTCCGCAAATGCAACATTTTCTTCAAAAACAGGCTTGTTTTCGAATATGTATGGCGCACATGTTAATGCTGGTATCGCACCTAGCTCAGTGTATAACCTTACTAGCTCTTTTTGTTTTTTAGCGAAATCTGGAGGAATACTCATCTCTCTCCAATTTAATGTGTCCATTCCCGCAGGATTTATCGTTGTGAATGCTTTTAATTTTACTCCCCCAGCTACCATATCTTTTAGAAGATCTATAGCTGCGTCACCAACAGTTTTATAGGATATACCAGATAGATGAGCTCTCCTTATCTCTACTAGTTTTTCAGCATTATTAAGCTCACCTAGCTTAACAAGTAATCTGATTGCTTTAGCTATCCACTCCCCGTATTCCCCATCCATCATTCTTTCTTCTTCTCTAGTTAAATACATTCACTTTCACCCTAACTCGATCACCGCTCGTTTACCGCTAATGTAGATTTTTACTAGATCATTCGTCTTAATTTGATCGAACACTTCCTCATTTATCTCGGATACAGCAGGTATATTAGAAAAAATGACCCCAGAGACAATAACAGGATCTGTTTCTAGTGTGATAATCGCTAATGGTGCCTTATTATTCTTTTTTAGAGAATAAATCACCATAGCTCCTACAGTGCTTCCTCTTCCACCACGAAATATAAGAATCCTACCAGTTATTTTCTCCCCATAAATATCACTATCTGGTGCACGTATCCTACCTGTTAATGGATCTACGTCACCTAGAAAAGAAATCCTCTTTCGACTAACTAGGGCTTTACCAGCTATTTCTCCATTCCAACCATTAATTACTTTACCGTAGAACCTCATTATGGAACCTCAATCAATCTTATGGGAGTATTTCACCGCTCCATCGCTTGAATAATTCATGCTCTATGCCCAGTTGATCAAGAATCTTACCCACTATATAATCAACTAAGTCGCTTATTTTCTTAGGACGATGATAGAAAGCAGGGCAAGCTGGTAGTATTATCACTCCAGCTCTAGATAATTTAAGCATATTCTCTAGATGGATCGTCGAGAGAGGGGTCTCCCTTGGAACAAGTATCAGTTTTCTTCTTTCTTTCATAGCTACCTCAGCGACCCTAACAATTAAGTTACTAGCAAATCCATTCGCTATTGCTCCTAATGTTTTCATTGAACAGGGAACAATCACAACAGCGTCAAATAAGTAGCTCCCACTAGCCACAGGGGCTGTTAGATCCTTGGGACTAAAGACTCTATTTGCTAGGCTCTTAACGTAACTTGGATCATAATCTGTCTCTATTCTAATAATCTCCTCAGCCACCTCACTAATTATCGCTATTGTCTCTATGTTCTGGTTAACTCTTGATAATTCTTCTAGAAGTCTAATACCATAAATCACTCCAGAAGCGCCCGTTAGGGCAATTACTATTCTTTTAGTCGCCATTATAAATAAACCTCTAATCAACAACACTTCATTATGTTCTCTAAAAATTCAGAAAATTATAGCTTAATTAATTTTTTTGCTAAGAGTTCTTTAAGAAGCGGGATTTCCTTAACTTCTTCGCTATTAAGTAGTTCTGGAATTATTCCCCTGGGCTTATTATATTTCGTACTAGTCCTGATAATCTGGTTTGGAGTAACTATTATATCGACTGGGAGATCATTCTCGTTCATAGGGATGTTAGAAACTATCTGAATGTCATGAACTGTAGTAATAATAGGTGTATTCTCATCAACTGCGCCATACTCTCTAAGTATCGCAAACTCTAGATCAGAGTAACCATGCCCCTTCCCTAATCTACCACCTTTCTTATCAACAGCAACTGAACCAGTAATCTTAATGTCAATTTTCAATTTACTTGGGTGAATAAACTCACCAAACTTAATAGCATTTCTAATAGTTACAACCCTCCAATAGTTTTTATTCTGTAAATTAATTGGATCTAATAAAACAAAACCTCTTCTTAACCTCGGAGTCGCCATGACTACTTTCTTACCATCCATAAGAGCAAGCGCTCTCACAGGCAATTGAGGGGAATCTGGATTAACAAAAATTACTTCTGACCGTCTCCATTCTTTTATAGTTCTTAATTTCTCAGCTGCTTTCTCCGCACCAATAAAGTTAGGTATCCTACCACGAATTGGTTTTGGAAACCTAGCTACTCCATATCTCTCCATTTTATCCCAAACTGACTCTCTTATCTTCTTTTTCAACTCATCTATGCTCATTTGGCTCCCGTACCTCTACTATAAAATTAAAAAATAGCTTAATCTTAATTAAAATCTAGGCTACTAAAAATCTTCAATCTAGGTGTTTCTTATTCTAAACGAGAAATTATGGTTAAATGCTTGTAGGATATGCGGAGAAGAAAAAATTGTTTCAAATGCTATTGGTGTATGTAAAGATTGCATTATGACAAGATTCGATGAAGCAAAGGAGATCATTGATAATGCTCATGAAAAAGCTAGAGCCATTTTCTCTCTACCACCAAAACCACCGAGGAATAAAAATGGCATACCATGCAACATATGCGCTAATAACTGTATTATTGGACAGGGAGAAATAGGGTACTGTGGATTGAGAAAAAATGTTGGGGGCAAATTAGTATCGTTATCAACACCAAACTATGCCCCTTTATACGCGTATCTTGATCCTCACATCACAAATTGTTGTGCTGCATGGTTTTGCCCTGCAGCGACCGGTTTAGGCTATCCAAAATATGCTGTATCTGAAAAGGGTGAGAGAGGATACTATAATCTAGCGGTATTTTTTTATGGTTGTAATTTTTCATGTCTTTTCTGTCAGAACTGGGATCATAAAAATATCGAGCAGGGAAAAATCGTGAAATCAAAAGATCTAGTGAATCATGTACTAGCAAATGATAAAATAACATGCATCTGTTACTTCGGTGGGTCTCCAGAACCTCATCTACCATTTATAATTAATGTGAATAAAATGATTCTCAAGAATAAAGCTGAAGAGAGGATAATTAGAATTTGCTATGAATGGAATGGTGCTGGTAATCCAGTACTAGTGAGAAAAGCTGCAGAACAAGCATTAGTGTCAGGAGGAATAATAAAATTCGACCTAAAAGCATTCTCACCTGAACTAAATTATGCATTATGCGGAGTTAGCAATGAAGTTGCCTACGATAATTTTAAAATGATTTATGATGAGTTCTGGCGCGATAGACCAGAAGTACCATTACTAACAGCCACCACCCTATTAGTTCCTGGATATATTGATGCAGATGAAGTTGAAAAAATAGCTAGGTTCATAGCCAGTATAGATCGGAATATTCCCTATTCATTATTAGTTTTTCACCCAGATTTCAGAATGAAGGATTTACCGATCACGCCCAGGAAGGAAGCTTATAAGGCATTAGAGAGAGCGAAGAAATATCTGAGAAATGTTTATCTAGGCAATAGGTTTCTTTTAAATATGGCGCCTCCTAAACTCTAGAGTCAGTCCCCCCAAACGCTCATCATTTGCGGTTGATCAGATGTAGCCAAAATCATCAAGGCAATTTTAAATAGATAGGAAAAATAGGGAATTTATACCTGATTATTCTCATTTATAAAAACATTACCTAGGTGATTCAATCAAGCTTTTTAAGCCCTCTTCTAAAGATATCTTCGGTTCCCAATGGAGAATTCTTCTTGCTTTCGTTATATCCGCTACACTCCTATAGATATCTCCAGGTCTTGGTTCGACAAATAGAACTCGACTTCGACTCCCCATTAGTCGAATAATAAGGTTAGCTAGATCAATAATCTTTGTCTCTTTACCAGTCCCTATGTTAAAAACTCCCACTTCGTGGCTCTCTAGAGCGATCTTATTCGCATTAGCGACGTCATACACATGAATAAAATCCCTAGTTTGATTTCCGTCCCCGTAAATCTTTAATTCTTCATCTATTCTAGCTGCTTCCAGGAACTTGCTGATTACTCCAGCATACTGACCACCTCTCATTCTTGGACCATATACATTGAAGTATCTTAGTGAAATCGTTGATAATGCATAAGTTTTATTATAAGCCTCCATGGCAGATTCACCAGCTAATTTAGCGGCTCCATAAGGGTTTATTGGCCTTGTAGGATGATCCTCTCTTAGAGGTATATCTATGGGCTCTCCATATACAGCGGTTGATGATGCGTATACAACTTTATCTATATCGAAGATCCTAGCGAATTCAAGTAGTTGAACTGTTGCTTGAGAATTAACTTCGAATGTCTTAATGGGATTCTCAATTGCTTCATCAACACTAACTACGGCAGCTAAATGAATAATGTATTGTGAATCCTTTATAGCGTTTCTGAGAACATCTTTATCCCTGATATCTCCTATAATCAATTTCACTCTATCTAATATAGAACTAATATTCTCTTTTTTGCCACTGCATAAGTTATCTAATATTTTTACTTCATATCCCTCCTTCAAAAGAAGCTCGACAGTATGACTACCAATAAATCCTGCCCCACCAGTAACTAAAACGCTCATTTCATTTACCTTAATTCAATCGAATGTCGCTTAAACTCAGTAAGGAAAACAGAATAAAAGCAGCACTATAGTCACTAATAATCCTAATGCATATTATGTATTTTTGTTTAGAAAACAAAAAAAGAGTTATAGAATTAGTAAGTATTAGCTAACTATTTGCTCTTCGTACTCTTTACTCCTCGCTTTTTGGTGCTGGTATCAGCTCTCTCTTCTTGATAATTACTATCTCTATTGTAGAGACTCTATCGATCCTCTCGGGATTCTGAGGATTCTGGATCTGATCTGTCCCTATCTTAACACTCTCGACGTCAACGATGCCTGGAAGATACCTTGTTCTTAAGACTTCAGCTACATCGACGGCTCTGCTAATGGCTCTTCCTCTAGCAACGACTCTTATTTTATCGGCTCCCTGTGACATAAATTGTGTCATAGCGGCGATTACATAATTCATTAGGGGCTTCTTACCTACATAAATTGTTGGTAATTCACTTTCAGCTTTTGATTCAGCTTCGCTCATTTGTTTTCACCGTTTTTATTTTTTTCTTTTGTGGAGTTTGGTTTTTTGAATTTTGGTATTCAAAGTGTGTCGTATTCCTTTTGAATTAACTATAATACTTATTTAAAAGTTTCCATGATCAATTATCTCTCACTTCTCTTTTATTCAAGTATCTCTAAATTAAATTGTTCCCTTATTCTCGCTATGTTATCTTCCTTATAAGTAATTTTCCTTATTACAGGGTAAAGTAAATTACCATTTTCATCAATATAAGGTAGCTCTATCCCAGCAAGCATTATCGTTGTTCGTAATTTCCCTTTCATATCATCTTCAAAGACTATTCCCCACTTAACGAATTCCTGGTCGGCCTCTATTATTTTAGTCACTGATTCTATTACTTGCGCTGTCTCTTCTAGAGTTATATCTTTACCTCCAGTAATATTTATTAGAGCTGCTTTAGCCGTCTCTAATGGGACATCCAGTAGAGGATGATTTAATGCATTGAAAACAGCTCTTTCTGCCCGATTATCATCCTCCATTGAAGCTTCACCTATACCGATTACAGCAGTCCCACCTACGCTTAATATTCGCTTTACATCAGAGAACTCTAAGTTTACTTGACCAGACTTTGTTGTTAAATCTGAAATACCTTTAATCGCTGTCACTAAGATATCATCCACAGCATGGAACGCATCTATTAAGGTCGCTTTAGGTAGTATCTCTCTCAGCTTATCGTTTGGAATAACTATCGTAGTATTTGCGTTTTGGATAATTTTCTTTAATGCTTCCCCCGCAATCTCTATTTTTTTCCTACCCTCGACAGAAAATGGGAGAGTGCAAACTGCTACCGTCAAGATATTCATATCTCTAGCTATCTCTGTGATTACTGGTGTAGCTCCACTTCCAGTACCACCACCTAATCCACAAGTAACAAATAAGAGATCCGTTCCCTCAAGGACCTTCCTTATTTTATCCTTACTGTCAAGAGCTGCTGCTTCCCCCACAGATGGATCTGTACCAGCTCCAAATCCCTTACAAATATTCTCTCCGATTAATACTTTTTTATGCGCTCTGGAATTCAGTAATTGCTGAGCATCAGTATTAACAGCTATAGTCTCTGCATGCTCTATACCTATCTCATTTAGATAAGTAACGGTATTATTGCCAGCTCCTCCCACTCCTAAAACTCGTATCTTAGGAATCCTTCTTCTCAAATACTCGTCTGAATCTCCCTTATAGTCACTGATATTATCTTGCTCAACATTCGTTTCAAAACTCATTGAATTCACATTTTTCTCCATCTCTGATAAAGCTTCCATGATTTCATCTAAGTCATCTTGCACTATAGATCACTCAAAATAAGCATTTTATTATGAACAGTGTAGATTCCGCTAATGAATATAAAAAGGAAAGAAATATCTATGTAATAGCGGATCAAGCGACCAGAAAAATTTAATAACAACCCAACTAAACGAATAAATTATAGAAAAGGTATTATCAAGGCCGGGTTGCCGAGGGGTATGGCGGCGGACTGCAGATCCGTGGATGCCTCGGAGGTAGCGGATACGCGGGTTCGAGTCCCGCCCCGGCCTCCAAATCATTTTTCAGGAACTAATTATAAATCAGTTTAGTAAATTAAAACTAGATCCGCAATAATGATGAACTCTTGAGTAAAATTTATAATTCCAAAACTTAAGTAAGAATAAAGATGGATGTGGGCCCGTAGCTCAGCTAGGGTAGAGCGCCCGGCTCATAAACCCAAGTGGCTGGGATACCGGGTGGTCGGCGGTTCAAATCCGCCCGGGCCCACCAATTAATTATAATGGTTTCTTTGGTTCTAGAGCCTTCCATCCATGTTTTCTTCTGAATTCGTTTATCATCTCTATTGCTTTCTCCTTGTATTTTTTCGGTAGTTCCTTTGATTTAAGAACTGCCATGAAGAGTACCCAGCTTCTACTGCTTATTGTTCTTGGGGGTATCCCGTGTTTGAGATCCTCCTCTAACTCATCTATTATGCCCTTTATTTCCTCTAGATCTGAAAGCCCTTTCTTACCTATATCTTTAACCTCACGGCCTAGATATAGGTGACCCTTCTTAACCTCAACGAATTTTCCTTTCTCAAATGTTACTCTCTTCTTCACTATTCTATCGTAGAAAAGCCAATTATCGCTCCATTCTGGATTTCTTTTTTCCAACTCATCGAGAACCATACGTCTTATTTCCGCTGTAGACACTCCTTTTCTTATTTTCTTCTCTACTTTATCTGCAATTTCTATCGCTACTTCTCTTGGAGCTCCTGTAGCTGTGATAGCTCTTATTAGTTTTTCTTTATCGAATATTTCTAATGACCCATCCATTTTCTTTATTCTAATGCCCTCATTCATTTAAGAACCCTCATATATAACCAAAATAATTAATAATATCAATATAAAATTAATACACTATTTCCGTTTAAGTTTTAGGGATTACCGAGAGGGAGAGTAAATGAGCTTTAAGCTTGAACATGGATTAAAAAACACTTCTGAATACGTTGTTGAAGAAAAAGATAGCGCGGAATTTCTTGGAAGTGGAGACGTTAACGTATTATCAACACCAGCTATGATTGCTATGATGGAGAATACGGCTAGATTGGCTGTAGAAGATAAGTTACCATCTGGCTACACCACTGTTGGCACTAGGGTAAATATAGCTCATATAGCTCCAGCTCCAGTAGGAGCTAAAATAAAAATAATAGCAGAACTTATAAAACAGGAAGATAGGCGACTAGTATTTAGAGTGGAAGCGTATTGGGGCGATAAGAAAATTGGTGAAGGAACTCATGAGAGATATATTGTTAATAAGGAGAGATTTCTAAGTAAGGTACGAAGTAATCTCCACAAGCAGTAAAGCGATTCATTTTTATATTGTTTATATGTTTATGTAGAATTGAAAAACACTAAATTTTAAAACTAGGATGGTAGGTTACATGAGCAAAAAGAAAGGCTTATCTCCTCTACCATTTGATTTCGAATCGCAACTCGCCCTAGTTAGTCAAAGAGTAAAAATTCTACTAGAAACCAGAAAGAGAAGGCACGTAGTCACGATAATAGCGGGATTAGACGAAAAAAGTGTCGATATTAAGAATTTAGCTAAAGAACTTAAGCGATATTGTGCCACAGGTGGCACATTTAAGGTTGATAAAAAGTTTGGCCCAATCATAATGCTTCAGGGAGATCACGTAGATAAAGCTAAAAAGTACTTGGTTGAGAAACTGGGTATCCCAGAGGAGAACATAGAGATCTTATAGGAGCTTCATTTAACACTGTTCTTTTATGCTATAATATTTATTTTTTATTTGTTTTTAGCTAGAACAATAGAGAATTTCTCTTCCCTCTCGAAAACCTTCATGATTGATTTAATAGGCACTTCCATATGAATAAGCTTTGTTCTTCCATATCTCCCTAAGCTTACAACTGGCGCTGATATGATACCTAACATTTCTAGATCTGATATAATATCGTTAATTCTCCTTAAAGTAACCGGCTTGTACCCTAACTCATGGCATATCTCTTCATATATATTCTTAACAACCCCAGTTGTGATTTTTCCAGATCCATTTCCATTACTATGTGCTTTAACTATAGCCAGTAATATGAGTTGCTCCTGGAGAGGCAGTTCACTTACAGTCATCTCAATAATATCTTTTTCAACTTCATCCTTGGCCATTAATATGTGTTTCTCTAATAGCTTACTATCCCCATTTCTATCAACTATCTCACCAGCAACTCTCAGGAGATCTATAGCTCTCCGGGCATCTCCATGCTCTTGTGCTGCAATGGCGGCTGCCAATCTTAAGGCTGAGTCATCAACCACTTGATCTCTAAATGCCATTTCAGCTCTTTGCTTTAGTATATCATATATTTGTTGCGCGTTATATGGGCTGAAAACTATGCTTTCCTCGGATAAGCTACTTAGTACTCTACTATCTAGATACTCTCTAAACTTTAGGTCATTGGTAATCCCTATCAATGAGACTTGACTCCTTTCTAATTCATTGTTAATTCTAGTGAGTTGGTATAATACATCGTCACCAGATGTTTTAACTAGCCAATCTAACTCATCTAGGATTATAATAACTAGTTTCTCTCTCATATCGATGTATTTAATTAATTTATCAAAAATGGCGTCAGTTGGTAAGCCGGTTTCTGGCAAACCTACACAACCAATTTCATCACAAATCTTGATCAATACTCTATAATTTGTTTTGCGATAACGACAATTAACGTAAGCGTAAGATAAGTCTAGACCAAGTCTTTCTCCTTTTTCTGACAGTTTCTTAAGCACATATCTAGCTACAGCAGTTTTTCCTGTCCCAGTTTTACCATACATGAAAACGTTAGATGGTTTACCTCCCTTTAACGCTGTTGCCAAAATATATGCTAATTTCTGGATTTCTTTTTCTCTATGCGGAAGAATCTCTGGAACATAATCATGGCTCAACACTCTTTTATTCTTAAAAATCGACTCACTACTAAGCAATTTATCGAATATTTCATCAACGCTCATCAAGTATCCCTCTTCAGTTCTCCTATTGCAGATCCACTGTTTCGAGTGAAATGAAAATGATTTAAATATGATTGTAATTTCTGAGAAATACAAAACATATGCTAGTCTTTTTTATATTAAATCTCTATATAAAAAAAATGTAATGTTATTCGATTTTAACACATATTTGTATACTTTAAATAGTGTATTTTTAATAAAAGATTTAAATAATATAGGTGTTTTATTAAAAATTTCAGCAGCATATAAGCTTTTATATCGTATTACGT
>JALWRR010000138.1:0-9686 GCA_026993975.1 Promethearchaeati archaeon
TTTTTATACTTTTTTGAGTATTTATTTTTGAGTAAATTTTAGAGTTGATTTAGGTATGGTTGAGAGGTTTGTTTTGCCTTTCAACTCTATGTATTTCCCTGAGATAGCTGTTTTTGATGATGTTGTGGAGCTAACTGTTAGTGGCGTGAGGTATAGTGATCAGAAGATTTACTTACCTAA
Organism: Promethearchaeati archaeon; assembly: GCA_026993975.1. GTDB lineage: Archaea > Asgardarchaeota > Njordarchaeia > Njordarchaeales > Njordarchaeaceae > Njordarchaeum. Next base: position 181 of record JALWRR010000138.1, read on the forward strand.
GGACTTGATCGCTGTCTCCGAGTTAAATGAGTGCATAGGTGTACTGAGCAATGGGGTCAAGGTCAAGAGAAAGATTGGTTTGGATAAGAGAGGGTTACGGTACATTAGGCTTACTCCTAGATATGTTAAGCTGGAGTTCAAGCCTAGGAAGTGGCTCTCGGTGTTGTTGAGGATTCTTCCTGATTGGAGGGAGACCCTAGACATATTCTCGAGACACGGTATATTCTCATCACCCTCATACGTTAAGGATGCCTGGGAAAAAATCATTGGTTGGGGCGCTCGAAAGATCGTTTTATCTAAACTAGCAACAGTCATCTTAGGTAGGAAAGTTAGTCATATGGCTGGTCGATACAGTGATGTTAGAGCGGACCTAAACTTCATAGCGGGTGTGATAGCTCTAGAAGATGCCCCGAAGTTCTCTGTTCTGAGGGGGCATGGTGGTGATGAGTACTATGGAATAAGGAACCCTAAGTTGCCGTTGAGGATAAGATGCAGGGAAATGGCTGAGCTCCTGGGTATATGGAGCGGTGATGGATCCATATTCACTGTACACGATCACAAACATAATACGGAGAAAATAGTGTTCGCTGTGATCAGTAAGTCAAAGGAGCTTCTTGATCATACTCATAGCTTAATCGAAGAGATCTTCGGTGAGACGAATAAAGTTATTCTCAAAATCAGGGATAAGATGCAGTACAGGTACACTAACAAGATTATAATAGAGTCATTGCTTAGAGCTGGAGCTGGAGTTGGGAGGAAATCAAACATATTTGTTGATTACAGCATCCCAAAATGGATTAGGGAGTCAGCTGAAAACTCGAAGGCATGGTTGAGGGGATTATTGGAGTGCGACGCGTACTTGAAGATTAACCCAGCGAAAAGCGATATCAGCTTATCATACCCAAGAAACATATTGATTGAGAATCCGCCTAGGGAGGTTATTAGGGAGATAGCGGAGAAAGGAAGGCATAATGAATTAACTGGATCCTACGTGCTACCGATAGGGAAGTTCAGTGCGATCGAATTACTGAAGGAACCATTAATCATGAAGGAGGAAAAAGAGATGTTTAAGCACATAGATCCATCAATAGACGTTAGAACTAGGGTTGAGAAAATATTTTACTACCCAAAGAAAAACAAAGTTACAGTACAGTGGATCAATATTATATACGGTTTAAGAAGAGTTGAGAAAGTGCTGAGGGAGATAAGACCTCCCAGGTTATTGCGGAAGCTTGAGTCATTCGAGAAACAGAACCTCATCTAGCTAGACACGATTTTTGCTGCGTCACCATGACTTGTTAAATATTTCTTTGTAATTATTTTTTATGACTTTGAGGAGTCGTAGAGATAGGGTTGATTGGTTCAGTGAGGACATGGATAGGAAAGTGAGTTTCATAATTAACCTGCTTCTTGAGCAGGACCCGTTCCTGCTCGGTTACTTATGGTTCTTTCTTAGGTTCAGTAAATATATTTTTAGGCCGCGTGGAGACGGAGCGATTTATGTTGCTTTCAAGAAGGTTTATCCGATTCGCGCTGTGTATGTCACTAATTTACTCAGGGATCTCTCAAGCTTCGCTATTAATTTTGATCGCAAGAGGAATAGGTTTCATGCCAGGTTCATTCTACCATTCATTTATAGAGCTCTCCTCACGGATACCGCTTACGAAATTTTTCCCATATTGATTCGGGAAAAAATCAGCGTTTTCAGAGGAATTCTAACTGCTATAATTGATCTTTATGGGAGGATAAAGATAGGTAAGAAACCAGCTCTCGTGTTCAGAATTCCTGAGAAAAGCCTTGAGAGTATTGTTCTAGAGAGAGTTAGGATAGATAGGGTATCGATTAGAAATCATGGAGCGAGAACCTACCGCTACCTAGTAGTTAGGGATGAGAGAAAGATAGAGAGAGTCCTCAAACTCATAAAACCAGTAAATCCAGAGAGAATACTCGAAATAGCATTATACAGGAAGGCAATAAGCGAGGAGGAGGCGATCAGGATTAAGAGGAGTATAGAGAATAGGTTCGTTCAGTACGTATTCAGAGAGAGAAGGCATAGCGATCCAGAACCATCGAGGCTGGAGAAAGCATACATACTGGGATTCGCAACAGGGGACATAGCAGTAAAGCCGAGCGGGAGGAAGATAGTGGCCGAGTTAACCACGACGCACCCAGAAGCAATATTATTGTTTCACAGGATGTTCGATAAGTACGGTAGAGTGAGCCACGTGGCGAGAATCTACAGGAAAACAGATCAATCATTCATCTACCTGAGGGCATACTTAAGCAAGGACTCGTGGAGTTTCCTAATGAATAAGGGGAAAATAGATTACATAAAGAGGGAGACGAGGGACTTGGAGAAGTTCAAGCACTTCCTGGCCGGGCTATTCGATGCGGAGGGAACAATAATAATAACTAAAAGCGGTATTGGAAGAGTGCAGCTCGCCACCAGGATTACGTTAGGCAGAATAGATATACTGAGATACATCCACAAGAAATTAGGGAGAATAGGAATAAAAACACATATATACAGGGATAAGAAATCGAATTGCTACAAGCTAACAGCAACTAGCAGGGAGGCAATAAAACTACTAAAATTTATACCCATGAAGCACACAGAGAAGATAAGGAAAGCTAGAATAGCCTTCAAGCACCACGGCGAGAAGTGGAGCAGGGACATCGAGGAGGAGTTAAAGAGGTATAGAGAGTTGATAAGCAGGCAGAAAGAAGAGTTAAAAACACTGATCGAGAAAGGTGAAACAACCTAACCAATCTCACGCATAATGATGATTAAAATAGTAGCAGTTAAAAATGAGGAAACCAAGAGTTTTATTAACTTGGAATCCATTATGAATAAATTAGTGAAATCGATATGGTATTTTGGTTAAAGGTGTAGCTTTATGTTCACGCAGTTTACAGTAGTGTTCCCCTATTTATTACCAAGAAGAAGCGATTGCTTAGAGCTATCGAAATTCTATGATTCCTTCCTGTTAAACATGGTGAATAATCTAAGCGAAGAGAAGATTTCTGCACCAGATAAATTACCACTGTTATTTAAATCCCTGAGAGATAAGGGTATAATTCCTGATTTTCATTATAGGAGAATAGTCGGATTGTTATTGGAAATAGACGGTATTATTGAGATGAGGATAAATGGAGATATGAGCGATGAGAAATGCAAAAAAGAAATCGAGAAGAAATACCAGGAAGCAATATCATTACTAACAACAATTAACACAAATTGGGATTTCCAATTAAACCTAAACCCCGCAAGTAATCAGGGCATGTCGTGGGAAGAACCCTCTAAGAGCGTACTTACAGTTTAAAGCATAAATGCAATTGATTATTTTTCATTCCTAGCGGTAAATAAATCAGTTCTAATCACTATTCAATAGATCTAAGATTATCTTTTCAGCAACAATTATAGAAACCTTTATCGTATCTACTAGAAAGGATTGATCATAAACCTTGCCACCCCCATAAAAATTTCTATGAATACCACTCAGCCTCTCAAACAACTTCCCTAAGCTTCTACATTCAATTTTCAGCAATGCCTCATCAATAACTTTCCTGGTATCATCCCGCAATAAATTAGGAATCACCGATGTTAAAACATGCCTTTTGGCCCCTATACTTGTAGCTTCCCGCCTTATGTTTCTTAAAGAAATACAGTTTATAATAGCGGAGTAAGCGCCCCAAAGCTTTTCTCCAGCTTGTAAAATATTGCCAGTGTTCAATTCTTCTTTAGTCTCATCCAATAGTTGAAGGGCCCTATCTCTATATCTATCGATCTGTCTCTGGAGATCTTCATTATTCCAGAACATAAATAGATTTCCCTCAACTCATGCAATTCTTTCAATCTTCCGTTCTATTTCCCACGCTACATTATATAATGGGTTAAAAGCAACATCCCTATATCTCATATTCCTAGCAACACCCTGTATTTTCAGCACCAGCGTTAACCTATACTTATCAAACTCACAGACAACTATGGCTTGCTGAATAATCTTCTTTATCTTTATCAGCACCCATCCCTCCTCCTGCTTCAATGGCACTGGGGTAGAAGCTATAGGCTTATCAATCATCTTTCTACGTAATTCATCAGGGGAACGCACCCAGAATTTAACTGTTAAGTTAACATTCAATTCAGGCCCATATATTGTCTCATCGAGAATAGTGATATCATTCACTGTAAATAAGCAAAAAAGATGAGTCCCATCCTCCAATACATACTGCCCCCTCTTCTCATCAATCATCCTAAAATCAACAAACCTAGGTAACTTATCCGCCATCAAAATCACTCTTTAAGCAATTTTAAACATCTCACATGCTAAATATATATCATACCGAGATAAATCTGAATAAATCAAAAAGTATATTAGTCAACAAAACTTTAACCTCATAGTGCCTCCTCGAAAAAGGAAAATATAAGGGTCTAGATAAGTTGGATAAATTTACTCAGCTTCCCCTTGAGCCACATTGTTCTCGTTCCACTCCAAGTTCATCGGGGACACGTCATCAAGCTCGGCTCCTTTCAGGGGGACCCCGAGACTCCCCACATCCTTAGCCATCTAAAAACATATTAGCGAAAAAGTATTTAAGAGCTCAAAGCTTAAGAAGATGAGTCCAAGCTTTCGCTTTTAATTCGTAACAGCATTGAGTCATGAATTATTCTGCACTATTCTTAAGTTGTTTTTTGTTTTAGTAGTTTGTTTGCCATTTTTATGTCTTCTTTCTGTACCGTTTTTCTCTTTGCGTGTTCTGCTAGTTCTAGTGCTGTTTTAGCTATCTCTAGCGCTTGCTCCTCTATTATCTCTCTCAGCGCCTCTATTGCCTCTCTGCTCACCCGCTCTATCCCAGCCTTCCTCATTATTTTTCTTATGCTTGATAACGATATCTCCGGCATCCTGACCACCCGCTAATCTCTATTTTTTATTCATTTTTAATCTCTTATTAGTCATGTCTTTACCTATTGCGAATCCTAAAGATTGATGGCAAGTATATTTAAGCTAATAAAAAATTAAAAAAATAAAAAATAAATTTTTTAATGTAGTTCTTTAGAAATAAACAGCTATAATATGACTGGTCAAAAAGCAATAGTCTTGATTAATTGGTATAATGTTATAGATAGATCGCGTACTATGATGGCGTATCTATCTTTTATTTGGACGTATTCCAGGGACATAGAAATTTTTGCTACGAATCCCTTGTCAACATAATTACTAACTTCACTAACCAGCTCTGTAATTTTTGTACCCCAGCTTTTCTTTGAAATTTGAGAGTCAAAGAGTGATCCATATGTATCATGCATTTTTCTAAATTCTTTGTAAAAGAATTTCTTAGCCTTAGATATAGCAACCCTTATTGGAACTATTTTACTTCTGAAAGGTTTCCTATATATTACCTTAAAGTCAGAAACCATATCAATAATACGGATCACCTCCAGGCAATTTTTTAAGTGTGAAGAATGAGAGATCTCCATAAAGAAAAAAAATAGAAAAAATAGTAAACATAGTTATTGTCCAATAAATAATATTAACCAGGGAAACAAATTCTACCCATAATAAATAATATAAAAAGAAATAATAGTGAGAGATAATATATTAGTTAAGAAGATGCTTCTTATCGATGTGGTTCTTGATGAAGTACGAGGAGCTCTCTAAGCTCGGTTACCCGATTCTTAGTGATAAGCCGCTTGTCGTCAATAATTGCTCTCTCGGTGTCAGAGGTAAGATCCTGGTAGTTTCTAACAATAGCTTTACGATACCCATAGAGTTGAGGAGTTTCGATGAGATCTGGGTCATGCCTGAGACAGTTATCTCAGGGTTAACTCTTCATGTCCTAGCTAAGCATGGTAAAGCAGTGATTATTCTTGGTAAGAGTGGTGTATCAAGCGTTCTCTTACCGATATCAACCAAGTGGCTTGTTAGAGGAGATACTGTTATCTCCCAAGTAAAGCTCTTTAAGACTGGTCGAACTATTGTTGCGAGGCGTATAGTTGAGGGGATAATAAGAAATATTAGGTCCCTCCTCAACTACCTCGTTTCTAAAAGGATAATTGAGAGAGATACTGTTGATTTCGCTAAGAGATATGTTAATAGGGCTTTGGAGAGGCTTGATGCTGCTGAAACAATTAATGATATTGTTTCCTGTGAGGCGGAGGCATGGAACTATCTCTACCTAGCCTTATCTGAGAGGTTCGAGTTCTTTAGTGGTCGTGTGAGGAGGCCTCCCAGGGATCCTCTTAACGCCCTGATATCCTATTTTAACTCTATTCTATACGGTCTCTTTATTCGCTATATCCTTAAGTCTGGTTTGGAGCCCACCGTTAGCTTTGTTCACTCTCCCTACGGCTACAAGCGTTTCGCTCTTGCTTTTGATTTGAAGGATGTTTTCGCTCCAGCTACATCTGTTCGGAGCGCTATTGTTATTACTCATAACCTCTATAAGCGCGGTCTCCTAGAGGAAGCTTTCGAGAGTAGTGATAAGGGCTGTTTCCTTAGGGAGCCTTACCGCAGCATTATTGTTCGGAAGTTCTTTAACTCTCTTCGGAGAAGGATAAATAATTACTCGTACTTCATGTGGATGTACAGGGAGTGCGTTAAGTTGAGAGAATTCATTCTCGGTCACAGGGATTCTTATGACCCATGGTTATGGAGAAGAAAGAAAGTAAGCGTGGAGAAGGAGCTATAGCTTGTTGATAGCTCTAAGAATAATCGATAAATTACTTATCAGCCTCGAAGCCCTCTCGAAAACACTGATAACCTCTTTCTCCGTCGCTGGAACATAGATCCATCTCCCACCAATCCTAATCTCGAAGTAATCATAACTATACCTCCTATCACCCCTGTTCACACTCTTCCTCTTCCTAGAAACCCTTATCTCTGGAGCATCTCTCAGCACATCCTCGATCTCCTTCGCAATATCCCTAAGCTTAATAATTAATGGCTTAACCCTCTCAGAGAAATCCTCAGCCCGATTCAATAAATCCACAAGCTCATCCCCACCAGGCATGCCGAATACACCTCAGTAAAATATTTAGTGAGTAAATAACCATAATTATTTAACTCGCCTGGTGAATGAGTTGAGTCAGAGACCAACAATAAGAGAACTAAGAAAAATCTCTGAAAGAGAGAAGAGAAAGCTCGAAGAATTCGGGTTAAAGTACGTTGACGAGATATTAATATTCACCAGAGCACTACTAATAGACCAAGTAGGCCTATACCCAGAATCAGCAGACAAAGTACTCAACGAGGCAGTCGAGCTAACAGAGGAACAGGGAGAAGCAATGACCCTCAGAGAACTAGAGGAGAAAGAGAAGGAGAGAAAATACCTAAAAACAGGATCAGAAAACCTAGACAAAATCCTGCAGGGAGGATACTTAACAAGAACAGTAACAGAGCTCGCTGGAGAATACGGAAGCGGGAAAACACAGACATGCTACACAGCAATAGCAACAGCACTACTCCCACCAGAAGAAGGCGGACTGAATACTGGAGACATATCAGTGATCCTAATGGATACAGAGGACTCATTCACAAGCAAGAGAATGACACCAATATTCCAGAGATTCGACATAAACCCAGAAGAAGCCCTAGAGAGAGTAATAGTTATGAGACCTAGAACATCACACGAACAGTTAAGAAAAATACTAACATCCCTACCAACAATTAGAGAGAAGAACACGAGACTATTCATAATAGACTCAATAACAAAACTACTGAGAATAGACTTCGAGGGAAGAAGCGAGCTATACGAGAGACAGAGAATGCTCCTACAAACAATAGAGACACTCAGAAGAATAGCTAAACTATACAACATGGTAGCACTAATAACAAACCAGGTAGTAGCAGTACCAGAAGAAACATTCAACAGGAAGCAAGTACCAGCAGGAGGAAACATCCTAGGACACACAGTGGACACAAGACTATACATAAAGAGACTGCCAGGAGACATCAGGCTAGTAGAGATACTAGACTCAAGCTGGCTACCACCAGGAAAAACAAAAATAAAAATAACAGACAGCGGAATAACAGATCCATAATAATGAATCCTCATATTCTAAACGAAAACTCGTTATACCATAAGTTATAATTGTTTCAAATTTTCTATTTTAGACTCTAAATGTGTAATGTTTGGTGGCTTATTTAAGCCTTATCAAGAGAGGACATAGCCCCGTGTCCAAGTAAAGACAACCAAATTCTCAAGCGGAAGCGTGGATCAAGGCGGTTTATGGCCACAGCAAACACGCCTAAACCATCGCTCAAACTTCTCCAGCATCTCGGAGATAGACTTTCTCCTCCTTGATAAGGCGGCGTAAATAATGGCTAGGAGGTAGACTATGAGAAATAATAAGACGGAGGAGACGAAGCCATGGTAGCTATAGCCAAGCAACCTAAATCTCATGTTAGATAAGTGCCTGAAAACAACCTCTATATCCCAGCGTAAAGCGTATAGAGTAAGGGCAAATTTGTAGTCTTTCAGCGTAGTGGTTATGTCGAAAACCGTCTTGTTATCGAGAGTGGAGACGCCTTTATACCTCCAGATCCTGACTCCATCAATGATTCTGATATATCTCTTGACTAAGATACTGCCATCAACGAATTCGTCAACGAAATGGAACTTAACGCTTCCCTTTGTCCTCGTGGTGAAGGATACTCCTCTCTTGGAGAGCTTGGCCATTAGCTCTAGGTCAAAGAAAGCTCTATCAGCCACAACATGGTCGCATCTACCTATGTCCTTGAGGAAATCGTCCACGTAGTATGTGTCGTGGGAGGAGGCATCATGAAAGAATACTCTGGCTGGGACACCATTTATCGTCTCGAGATGGATCTTTAGGCCTCTCGCAACTCTCCCCTTGATGAATCCCCGCTTGCTGATCCTGCACTTAGATAGGACTCCCTTGACGTCTAGAGCTATTATCCTGCCAAAACTAACTTTTTTGCCAGAGAGCTTGATTGCTCCCGAGCTTAACTCTAAGAAGACTTCGTATAGCGGCTTATCAAGCCTTCTCCAGAGCCTAGATAGTGTGCTTCTCTCAGGGAAGCTCTTTATCCCAATTTTCCCTCTGAGCTCCCCAGCGAGCTCACTTAAGCTCCTGGTCTTTCGGGCTCCGACAGCTATCGCCGATATAGCGCCTAATATGACGTCTCCCCTATCATGCATCCTCATATTCTTATTCGCATCTGTCTTTTTCACGACTCTCCTAACTATCTCGTGCATACCTATTTTCCTTAGAGCTCTGCTTAAGTCTAGTTTCTCAAGCCTTTTGGGAGCCATATTATTTAAGTGGCTTATTGACTTTGCATGTATTACGGTCAAATTACTGGCACTAGATGGCTCAATAAGGCTTAAATAAGCCACCAAACATTACACATTTAGAGATAAAATTTATCATTAAAATACTTAAATAAGAATAAGAAAGTTCCACTTAAATAAATTAAGAAGAGAGACCAAAGTTGCGAAATACCTAATTAGGATTAGAACTCTTATATTCTCGCTGGTGATTT
>JALWRR010000138.1:9696-15062 GCA_026993975.1 Promethearchaeati archaeon
GAATACTAGATATTAATTCTTTACATTATATAAACTATGACAAATTAAATTTAAAAATATAGAAGATATAGTTAAAGTAGTTTGTATATTAGTTCTGTTTGATTATGTTTACTTACCTTAAGAGGGTATTGCGTTGGGAGCAGAACTAGCTGTCTTAATTAATGCTTCTTTAAGCTTAATAAAATATATTATTAGTAAACGAAAAGAAATTGAAAATAATATTGCTAGACTTCGCTTGGAATATAATATTAGGGAACTATTTGATACCTTGAATGAGATAAATAATATTCTAAAAAAAGAGGCAATTAGTTTCTCTGATTATTTTAATTTGAGAGATTTATTGAATAAACTATACGAAAAGATTAAAAAACCCGATTTTCGAGAATATTTTGTAAAGATTATAGAAGAAGAATTTGTGAAAAATTTTTCTCAAAACGAAAAAATTGAAAAATTTAAACTTGACACTTATTCAATAATTGCCTTTATTGGGTTAAGTGTCTTAAGAAACATCATTAATAAATCCTCTGCGAATATTTTGTATATTTTGAATAAAGACCTCCACGAGTTTCAATCTTTTCTTCAATCAAATCTAGATGAATCTCAATCCCCCGAAATAACTAAGGAAATTATTAGAAATAATCTCAAAGAAATAAGAAACATAATAAATGAGAGAGTGAGCACCGTAAAGAAACAGCTAACCATTAGCAGTAAACCTACGTTTCAAGATGTAGAAGAAATTCTCAACTCGCTTGATCCTAAGGATAGGTCTATCTTTAATGACATATTTATCCCTCTCTTGGGCTTCCTAGTTTATTACGATGATAAATTGAGTCTCACTAAATGTAGAGAAAGAGAAATTTTTCTTCCCACATCAGATGAAACATTAATTATTAATTCTCGCCGATATATTGACAACAATAGTATGACTCCTGATGAGATACATGATTACCTCAATTTTTTCAAGAGAGTTTTTCGCCCATATATAGAAAAAAAGTATTGTGATCATGTTGTTGAAGTAGGTGATAGAAGATATCGTCCGCGAGAAGTAGCTCCCAGCTATCCATATCATAAGTATAGTGAGAATTATATTGTAATTAAACCTCATAGTCCTCTCAAATCATTTATCTTAAAGAGATATTTTGAAAACATTGAAGGCTTCGAAGTAAAATCATGTTTGGAAAAAATTAATGAAAAAACAGAAGATTTAGGATCAATGTTGTTGCTTATGGCGATTAGAAAAGTCTTAAGCTTACATGATCATGGATCACATAGAGAGATAAAAAACGAAGATATAAAGAATGCTCTCGATGAAATTATTGATGAATACTTTAGGGAAATTGAAGATGATATTACTTATCGTGACGTATTGGCTCAAATAAAGGAGATATTCACATATGTTATATGGAAGGATACCCCATATTACGAGTTTTATGATGACAAATATATCGAATATCTTGAAAACTTATTGCCGAGAAACTCTTTTATGTGGGCAATTATTATAGCCCACTCATACTCAGGATCAACTTGTTACGTGCAAAAAACTATCTTTATATCTGATATTTTAGAGCAATTACTGGGAGAGTACTTTACTCAGATTGAGAATAAAATGAATAATAAAATACTAACTCTCTTAAAGAATTTATATAATCAACTAAAACCATTAATTCTGAAATATATAGCCTTGAGAAAACTTATTGAAAATGAGGAAATTGCAGATGCAACAAAATATCGGGGAGTTCTTCAAAATGAAATAAATAACAGGGAAGTAATACTTTTATTGGATGACAGAATAATTGCAACTAAAGAATTTAACAAAGACATAGCACAAACAAACGCTAATACCATTTATGAAAATGTTACAAAAATTATAGAGAGCTTATTGAAAACAAAAATATAGATCATCATCAATTAATACATACTTTTGAATCACTCCTAGTAAGGAATTATATGCATAGCATGCCAATGCCTTTAGAATATAAGTTCCCTACTCAATTCATGCCGATCTACTTGGAAGCGTTGGAAAAACAGACTTATATAAAAGCAGAGCTAATAAATTACGCAGTGTTGGTTGTGCCCTACTAAATTATCCTGTTAATATATGCAAAATACCAGCTCAGCTCATACCACCTCAAAGATCTATGGCAATGGTTCATAATTTGTGGATTTTAGGTGCAGATATCATTGAAAAACACACTTTGCATAATTACATACCATATCAAACATAAGAATTCAGAACAATACGAGTATCGTTATATCAACATCACCAAATTAGTTATGTATTTATTGAAAGCAATACAAGAGTTATATAGTGAGGTGCAATACTTTAGAGGGAGGTTAGCGAAATAAACAAACCTATAGCTATATTTGTTTTGTTCCTGCTTTTTGCCTTAACAATAAGTACTACTAATGTTTCTGGGGAATCTGTTAGTTATCCAGCCCTAAAGAAAGGTGTTTACCTGACATATAATGTAACGAAACCAGCATCCATGGCATACTATGCGTATAAAGGGCTAACCCTGAGGTATTGGGACTGGCGTTACGAGGTACTGGATGTTAATGATACCTATGCCAAGCTAATGGTTAATCACACAGAATATATTAATGGGACTCCAGTAAGCTCTGGCGGATACATTACTTACATTAATTATGCAGGTATTCATTGGTTTGAGGTCTTCTTTGATGCCTCTGATATAAACAGTAGCATAGAGTTATTTATCAGTAATATTGTTCCTCGGGGAAACGGTACATGGAGTATGAAGAAGATTGATTATTACTTCAATAACACGGTGCTAAAATGCATTAATGCCAGCTACAGGAATTTCGCTGATAACTCTTATGGATACTTTGTCATATCGATTGATTATGGTGTTATGATTGAGAAGGTACAGTTCAGGTTCGAGAGCTATACTGGTAACTTTTCTGTAAGTCAATTATTGCCTATTGAGAAAATGGTTCTAAAGGACACTAACTTATTCTCTTTAGCTAAGAAGTACCCTCTTCTCCTAATCATAGCGATTGTTGTTATTGTCGCTATCGTTGTTACTGTATATTACTACAGGGGGGTCAGGAAATGAGGAAGAAAAAGAAACTTTACTTTAATAAACAACTACTATATACGCCATGGCTAACAATCAATGCTATGAGTTCGGCCTTCATCGATAATGCTCGTAAGCTCCCAGTATACCTCATCTTTCTTCCTACCTAGCTCTTCTATCACTCCGCTAGGAACCTCTACTTAACTAAATAAATTAAGAGCTTTATCTAGCACTCTTAGCTTTCCCAGCACTATAATTGGTGATGTGTTAAGTATTACTCTTAAAGACTCTCTTGTACGCATCTGCTTCTTCCTCAACTTCCTCTTCATCGAGCATACTATACCTTATCCCAAGCCTATGCATAAGAAGCCAGAAGTCATCGACTCTTAGACCTAATAGCTCGGCAGCCTTTCCGATAGAGATTCTACCGCTAAGCAAGAGGCCTAGAACTGTGAAAAGCTTCTCTTTATCGGAGTAAGGTACTCTCTCACGCTCGATCAATTTCCTAAGTTCCATGGACATATAACAGCACCTACCATAGATATACAGTTCACAGCCTATATATAGGTACTGTATTATATACCACATAATACGTACTATAGGGTATACGATTTGTTGCGTTTTAAATTCTAAGACCACGAATATCGCGCATAGAAATTATAGATAACGGGAATCTTTTAGTTAGCTTCTGTTAATCGATGTAATGAACCTTACCTCCTCTTTTCTTATAAATTTCTGCTTGTTTTTCATCACTTGTTACTAGGGCTGTTCTCTCCTTTTCCGCTAGCGCGATATAGAGGGAGTCATATATTGCAATTCTTTCCTCGAGAGAAATATTCATGGCTTTATCGATTATCTCAAGCTCGTTAACTAGGATTATGTTAGTCCCTATTAATTCTAAGAGAGCATTTAGCTTTTTGATAGCATCATCTCGATCTATTATCCCTCTAAAGTGCGCTTTCCAGATAGCGTTGCTTACCTCCTTTACTACATGGTCAACACTCTCGGCGTTAATGAAATATTTCTCTACGCTACGCCAGTTTGGTTCCTTAAGGATATATTTTGCAAGTGTTGAAGCATCAATTACTATCACGATCCTCCCTCACAGATATTTTTGAGAAGCCGCGTGGCACACCTTTTGTTTCACTAATTATTTTTGAAACCTTCTTCAGCTTCTCCTCAGCGTCCAATGATCTAATTTTCTCAATTAGAAAATCTCTAAGCAATCTGCTCCAGTTGACCTTATCTCGATAACGTCTCATTTTTTCCTTTACCTCTCTTGGAACCCTAAAAGTAACAACTTCACCCATAGTATCATCCTTCAGTAATACTTAGTATCATACTATATAGTAATATTTAGAAGAGGATAAAAATCTTCGTTTTTCTCGAATTTCTATGCGAATCAGCCATAAAGATTAACTTGCTCTAATATTAGAAAACCTTCATATACTTATTTCTACTTATGGTAGACATTAATGGTTTACCTTTTAATATTTATTAATGGTGGTTATAATGAGTAAGTATGTTACGATTTCTGTTAAGGTTCCGCTTGAGGTGAAGGAGAAGCTTGAAAAGCTCGGTATTAAGGCTTCGGAATTGCTAAAGAAGGCGATTTATGAGGAATTAAAGAGGAGGGAGATTATGGAGATAGAGAAGGAGCTTAATGAGCTTAAACCAATACTAAGTAAGTTCACGAAAGATTTTGTGGTGAGGTCTATTAGGGAGGATAGGGATTCGGGATAAGTTTTGTTTTTGATGCTTCATCAATATTCGAAGCTATCCTTATAGGGAATGTTAGGATCCTGGATAATCAATATACCGTGGAGATTGCTAGGTATGAGCTTGGAAACGTATTATGGAAGAGTAGGACTCTTGTTGGAGATTTAAGCGATAAAGAATGCACTCGTTTAGGTAATTTGATAAAGAGGATACTTGAATTAATGAATATTGTGAGCATTGATTGTTGTGAGCTCGAGGCGCTAAAGATCGCCGCCACAAACTGAAAGCGAAAACTTGGACAAATTTACCCAAGTAGAAATCCAAAAATGTGATCCAGTTAAAGTCATAACAATTCTAAATCCATATCTCGTTAATCAATATTTTTAAATTCTATTTTGTGCATATAAAATTTGATAGAATATTAACAAAATGTGATTAATATGAGTGAGGAGGAGATCTCTTTCCCAAGTAAGGTTAGAAAATCTGGGAATTCACTATACATTCTCGTTCCTAATGAAATTGCTGAATTCCTAGAGCTAGAACCAGGGGATAGAGTGATAGTTAAAGTTAAGAAATATAAGAAGTCAGAAAAAGTCAGTTAAATCTTTAATC
>JALWRR010000139.1 GCA_026993975.1 Promethearchaeati archaeon
ACGAGTTTACTAGGGGGTCTAACTTATTCTCTAATGATACTGATGGTGATGGTCTTGATGACTATACTGAGACGTTGATTGGCACTGATTTATTGTTGAATGATACTGATAGGGATGGCTTACTAGATGGACAAGAGTATAACGGGGTAAGTGTCTCGGGCATAGGAGTAGTTAAGACGGATCCATTACTCTCTGATACAGACAAAGATGGCTTAGCGGATGGAGATGAGTGCTTATTATACAAAAGTAATCCGCTTTTGAATGATACTGATGGTGATGGTCTCAGTGACTATGATGAGGCCATCATATATAGTACGAATATTTTCTCTAAGGATACGGATAAAGATGGTTTAAATGACTATATAGAAGTGAAAGTAGCGTTAACAGATCCGCTTTTGAATGATACTGATGGTGATGGCTTATTAGACGGTCAAGAATATAGTGGGCTGAATATATCTGGTCTTGGCGTCAGGTATACTGATCCTAAGTCGAATGATACTGATGGTGATGGTCTCAGTGACTATGATGAGGCTTTTGTTTACTTGACTGATCCGACTTTAGCTGATACTGATGGTGATGGACTTAATGATTATCGAGAGCGCGTCTTGACTCATAGTGACCCACTTAAGGCGGATACTGATGGTGATGGTCTCAGTGACTATGACGAGTTTACTAGGGGGTCTAACTTATTCTCTAATGATACTGATGGTGATGGTCTTGATGACTATACTGAGACGTTGATTGGCACTGATTTATTGTTGAATGATACTGATAGGGATGGCTTACTAGACGGTCAGGAATACGTCGGTGTGGAGATTACTGGAGCTGGTGTCATTAAAACTGATCCTCTTGATTCGGATACTGATGGTGATGGCTTGCTTGATGGGGAGGAGGTATTAGTGTATCATACGAATCCAGTAATTGATGATACTGATGGTGATGGCCTGAGTGATTATAGTGAAGTGGCTTTGTATCATACTGATCCGGTTTTAGGTGACTCGGATAATGATGGTTTAAATGATTATTTGGAAGTTATGTCAGTCCTAAGTGATCCTCTTAGTAATGATACTGATGGTGATGGTTTACTTGACGGTGAAGAGTACTTTGGTTTAAATATTTCTGGTTTAGGAGTGAGAAAAACAAGTCCGATTTTAAATGATACGGATGGAGATAATATAACGGATTATAGTGAAGTAATTAAGTATAAGACTGATCCGACTCAGGAAGATACTGATGGAGATGCGTTAAGTGATTATTATGAGTTATTCGTATCTTATACATCTCCTGTAAATCCCGACTCGGATAACGATGGTTTGACGGATTACGAGGAGATAAAAGTTTTTCACACAAATGCTCTTGATCCTGACTCGGATAATGATGGTTTAAATGATTATGTGGAAGTTAAGGGGCTTGGAACTAATCCACTTAATCCAGATACTGATGGTGATGGAATACCAGATAATGTGGATATATTATTCCCCAGTTTCAAAGATGAGACACTTATTTTCGTAGTGCTATTAACAATCCTGTTAGCTTATGCTGTTAGATACGGAGTCTTTAGAAGTTGGAGAAAGGACATTGTAGCTATTGGCCTAGCAGATCTTGGAGGCACACCCATGTTTGTTATGCCTGATGAGATTTCAGCACTGAGTGAGCATCTGCACCATTATTTTAGATATTTCCTAGCAATATCGAAACCCTTACTAAATACGCATTTATTTTTTATAGCGTGCATAATAAAACTTCTTAAAATCTTTATTCTGGAACTGCGTCCGATGCAGGATGGATGAAGAATTAAGCAAAAATAACTCAAGTTTTCTTCTAATGCAGCATCAAGCTCATATTTCCAGATAGAAAGAACCTCCATGGGGGATCTTCTATCAATCTCGAATAATAACCAATCATCATACATATCATATACTGGAAGCCCCACAATTGGCTTATCGTTAATTCTCATTAAGTAAGGTTCATCATTATCCATCAAACTACTATCATAAATAATGCCTCTAGAGGATAGTATTGATAATGTATTTGAGCTAAGCTCCCAGTAAGATTTTCGAAAACCATGTATCTCCGATTGATAATTCCTAAGAATACTAATCGATTTTTCATGAATAATCAACTCCTCCGCAAACGATAACTCATTCAATTTCTCATGCATATAACCATGCAAAGCTAATTCATGACCATCACGAGCAATCATCTCAACGAGACCACCATAATTCTCAGCAACCCAACCAGGAACAAAGAAAGTAGTCTTTAAATTAAACTCTCTAAGCAATCTCAGAACTCTCTCAAGCCCTTTATTCAACGCAAATCTAGCACGAGAAATCTTAACTGGTTGATTCGAATAATAAAGCTTCTCAGCGGAATCAGCATCAAAATCAAAAGAAAGGAAAATTTCCATTCATCACGCCCCAACAAGTTCTTAGAGCAACGCAATAAACCTAATATATTAATTAACCAGAGGACTGTAAAATATTATTGCTTCGAAATTGTGAACAAATCTGCCCATTTGACTACACTCATAACTACTGAATTTTGCTTTCTCGATTTTCTCTCTACTTCAGCGGTATTTTCCTAGTTTTCTGTAGCATGTTTTTGGATAATTGAGCTTAGAGATTATTGTTTATAGCTAATTCATTTATATATGTTTGATAATTTTACAAATTTATTTATAATTACTTATAATTACTCGAGACAGTGAAGTAGGCTTATATCCAAATTAATTGCATGTGGTGAAACTAAAAATCATGTAGCTAGCTTTAACTGGAGGTTTTCGCTTTGCATAAAATTCCTGAAATTGTGATAGCTAGTGGGAAGGGTGGGACAGGTAAGACAACTGTGTCTTCTTTCCTAATTTCATCTCTTGTATTGAGTGGCTTTAAGGTAGTTGGGGTGGATGCGGATGTTGAAGCTCCAGATCTAGTTATTGGTTTGGGAGAGGGTAAAGAGATTAGTAGGGAGGGTGTTTCTGATAGTTCTATAGCTGTTATTGATTATGAGAAATGTTCTTTATGCAAGGAGTGTTATCTGGCTTGCACGTATGGCGCTATTAAGTGGGAAAATAAACCCATTATTATTCCTGAGCTTTGTGAGGGTTGCGGTGTTTGTAAATTTGTTTGTCCAGATAACGCAATAAATTTAATTACCACGAAGACGGGGGATATAGTGGTTAGAGAAACTAAGTATGCTAAGGTGGTTTTAGGGGAATTAGAGATAGGTAGAAAGCATTCTGGTAAGCTTGTAGATTTACTTAAGAATAAAGCTAGAGAGCTTATTGGTGATGGGGATTTAATTATTATTGATGCGGCTGCTGGAACGGGGTGTCCAGTTATCTCGTCTATTGTTGGTGCTAATTATCTAGTTGTGGTTGTAGAGCCAACAAATCAGTCTCTTATAGGTGCTCGTAAAGTTATTGAGATTGGAAAGCACTTCAATATTCCTACTAGGATAATAGTTAATAAATATGATCTTAATCCAAGTTTTGTGGATTTTATTAAGGAGTGGAGTCAGAGAAACAGTACAAGCATTCTTGGTTTTATCCCTTACGATAAAGCTGTTGTTGAATCTTATGTGAATTTAACTCCATTGATAGAGTATGCGCCAGAAAGCAGGGTGGTTTCAGAGTTAACTAGTATTAAGGAGGCAATTCTCAATGATTTAGTGAGTAGAGGTGTTATTAAGTGAGCAAGATTATAGCTATAGGTGGTGGTAAGGGAGGGACAGGTAAAAGCACAGTTGCTGTGAATCTAGCTTTCGCTTTAAGTGAGGATGGAAATAAGATTCTACTAGTAGATAATGATGTAGAATCTCCTGTAGACCATATATTTCTAGGAGGCAATAGGAGGAAGATTGATGAAGTGAGTAGCTTTCTACCGCTAATAATTGAGGAAAAATGCGTAAAATGTGGTCTGTGTATACAGCATTGCCCAGAACATGCATTAATAGGTCTTGTGGGGCAAAATCCAAAACTGTTACGTGATTTATGTGAGGGATGTAAATTATGTTACTATGTCTGCCCAACTAAAGCGATAGGTGAGGAGAAAAGAGTTATAGGTTATCTCTATAGCGCGGAGTACAAGGATATTAAGTTAATTCAGGGAGAAGTTCTTCCTGGAGTAAAACAGCACACTAATGTCGCTCTAAGAACAATGATGTACGCTAGTCAATTCTTTAAGAATTACGATTACGTTGTTATTGATTCTGCTCCAGGAACAGGGGCTAATGTATGGATAACACTAGATAAAGCTGATCTAACTATCGCTGTAACTGAACCAACACCGCTTGGTCTTAGTGATTTGAAGAGGTATCTCAAGCTAGTAAGTGAATCTGGTAAGAGTGCCATAGTCGTAATAAATAGAGCTGATGTAAAAGGAGGTAGAAAAGAGCTGATATATTCGTTATTGAACAGGGATTATCCTATACGAGGGATTGTTGAGATACCTTATGATGAGCTCTTGATCAAATCATATGTATCTGGAAGACTAGTTTGTGAGTTGCATCCAGAATCAAGCAGCTGTTCATCCATTAGAAGAATTATAGAATTTTTAGAATAAGGGGAAATAAATTGAGTGATAATTCGAACATGAAGCAGTTTAAATATGTTTTTGGGCCAGTCCCATCGAGAAGATTAGGTTACTCGCTTGGAATAAATAATATTCCATACAAAGTTTGTTCATATTCATGCATATACTGTCAACTAGGTAAAACAATCAAGTATAGTGTCGAGAGAAAGAGTTACAGTGATCCTGAGAGCGTTAGGAAAGAGATTGAGTTCGTTATTGGGAAGGAAGCTAGGATAGATATATTACATTTGTACCCGATGGAGAGCCAACACTAGACGCTAATATCGGTAAAACAATTACTGAAATTAAATCTGTCACCGAGATACCAATAGCTATATTAACTAACTCATCGCTACTTTGGAGAAGCGACGTCGTGGATGACTTATTGAATCTTAATCTTGTATCGATTAAGGTTGACTCTGTGGTTGAGGAAACATGGAAAAAGATAAATAGACCACATACATCATTAAAATTAGACTTGATCTTGGATGATATAAGAGAGTTCTCAAGAGTTTTTCATGGAAAAATAATAACTGAAACAATGCTTGTGAAAGAATTTAACACTAATGAGCAAGAGATCAAGGAGATAGCGAATTTTATTTCGAAATTGAAATTCAGTAAAGCATACTTAGCGGTACCAATTAGACCGCCAGCTGAGAAATGGGTTAGTAAACCGAGTGAAGAAGAACTATTAATGGCTTACAATGTATTTAATAGAGAATTAGGGATGGAGAAAGTAGAGTTATTGAACATGCCTGAGCCAGATAACTTTCAATTAATTGAATCTCCGTTATCTGAATTATTAAGATTAACTGCTGTTCATCCTTTGAGAATAGATTACGCTGTTAAGATTTTATCTAGGTTCTATGACGATCCACTGAAGGAGATTTCTGAGTTAGAGAAGAAAAAATTGATTAAGATACTGGAATATGATGGGGTGTCTTTTATAGTTAGGAGGTTTTAGTTATTAATCGAATATAGAGGGAACTATAATAATTGATTTCTTTTTTATATTTTTAATGAATTGTTTTATGTCTTGCATAATTGTGCTGGTGAATTGTTTTGAGCCAATATATAATAGATCTATTAATGAAACTTGTTAGTATAGATACGAATTCTTACGAGAGAAAGAATTATGATGTGATTGTAAATCTCGTTGAGGAAGAAGCCAGGAAAATTGGTTGTGTGATAGAGCGAGTAGTTGATAATAAGGGCATACCGCACCTAATAATCACGTTACCTAATGCTCCAAAAGATGCTAAAAAAATTGTTTTTCTAGCACATTATGATGTCGTACCAGCAGGAGATGGATGGGATTTTGATCCATTTAAACCATTTATTAAAGATGGTAAAGTGTATGGTAGAGGCGCTTCAGATGATAAATCGGGTATAGCAGCTGGCTTAGCAGCTTTTAAAGAAATCATTGAGGAAAACATAAAGCCGCGCATAAATCCAGTTTTAATTGTTTCTGGGGGCGAAGAAACAGGTGAATCAGTAGATTTCTATAGGAGTATTACTGGCGATATCGGCGTTGTACTAGATACTGGCCCAGAGGGATTATCCATAGGAGCTTCCGGAGTCGCGAGAATAAAAGTTAAAGTAAAGGGAAAGCAAGCGCATTCAGCGTATCCATACAAAGGGAGAAACGCTATCTATCTAACTAGCAAGCTAATTAGTTATCTGGAAGAGTTAGGGAGTAGACTTGAGAAGGAGATAAAATCGAGTTATAACGCTCCATCTTACTATGATAAGTTACCAGCTAGAATGAGTGTCACAATGATTAAGAGTGGAATAGCTCCGAACGTAATTCCTGATGAATGCGAATTACTTATAGATAGGAGAACTATTCCGGAGGAAAGCGCAGAGAAAGCGGCTGAAATGCTGAAGGAAGAGATAATTAATTTCGCTAAGAGGAATAATTTTGAGGTTGAAGTTGATGCAAAGGGACTAATGGATGCATGGGTAACGACTGATGAGAGGGTTATAAATAAATTCAGGGAGATTCTTAAAGAGATAACCGGAAAAGAGCCAAAAATCTTCGTAGAGCTAGGGGGCACAGATGGTTGTCATTTAATTGACAGAATGCCAGTAATTCAATTTGGAGCATTGAGAGAAGACAATAATATTCATGGCAAGAATGAATTTGTACATATAGATGACTTACTTCTTGTAAAAGAATTCATCAAGAAAACTGTCTCTACAGAGTTCTAATGCTTTTCGATTTTATTTTTATAATATTTACATATATCATTGAGCGGGCAGTCCTTGCATAATGGTTTATTAGCTCTACACCATTTTCTTCCAAGAGCTATTAAGTACCGGTGTGCTAGATCTAGATCATCTATATTTCTAAAAGCTTCTAGGAGACTTCTTCTAATTACTTCGTATCCCCCTTTTTCAGGAGCGATCCCTAATCTACGAGCAACTCTTGCAGCATGCGTATCAACACCAATCGTGCGCTTACCAAATATCGCTAAGAAAACATCAGCTGTCTTTTTCCCAATTCCAGGCATACTTATTAGTTTTTTCCTAGCTTCCTCTACGGGTAAGCTAAGTATATGTTCTAGTAAATTCGTATCGCTCATGACATATCTAGCTAGGTTCATAATGCTTTTTGCTTTCTGCTCATATAATCCCGCTGGCTTAATTAGTTCAGACAGTTTCTCAATACCAATCCTAACAATTTCGTTGGGTTTGATTCCAGTCGCTTTATATAAGTTTCTTAGCGCTTTTATAGAGTTCTTATCATTCGTATTTTGGCTCAATATTATAGCTACTAGTAATGAAAAAGGCTCCTTAACGTAATCAACAATGAAAAGTTCCTGCTTTAGATTAATCTTCTTCAGCCTACGTATTATTTCTTTACCTAACGCTGATTTTTTCAAATTTGACTCCTATTAAAATTTTTATTTATGAAATTATTTTTGAAATATTTTTAATTTTATCTAATCTCAATATATATTAATAAAATTTAAATAAAAGTTTGTTTTAGAATCTTCTATAGACCTTTATGAATATTTGCAGATAGCTATATAATTTATGGGAAAAGATTAAAGATATAAATAAATTGGGTCGTTGGTATGAGTGAAATAAGGAGAGTTCAGGTAACTGGGGGATCAACATTCATAATATCACTGCCTAAAAAATGGGTTAGAAGTGTTGGCTTAAAACCAGGGAGCCCTATTGTCATAAATAGTTTAAAGGATGGAAGCTTAATATTGAAGCCCTATAAAGAGGAGGGTGTAGCATCAGTAACTCGCGCTGAATTATACGCTAAAAAAGATGAGAATTTCTCTAAGATTATCCGAGAATTCATATCTAGATATCTTGTTGGTTATGATATAATAGCTATATATTTTGAGAAAGGTATGGGTTCTCAGAAAGACATGCTTAAGAAAGTAATAAGAGAGAAGTTAATTGGAGTTGAATTATTAGAGGAGTCAGTTCAACACTTACTGGTGCAGTGTCTGGTTAAATATGATGAATTACCCTTAATGAAAGCTCTGGAGCGAATGAGTATAATTACTGGATTCATGATTGAAGATGCAATTAAATCATTTCTAGAGTTGGATAAAGAGCTGGCAAGCGAAGTTATTAAGAGGGATGATGAAGTCGATAGATTTTATCTCTTTTCGGTCAGACAACTAAAACACGTTATTAAAAATATTACGGATCTATATAAGATTGGCTTAAAAACAGCAAGGGATTGTTTAGGTTACAGGATAATAATAAAGAGTATTGAGAGGATCGCAGATCACGCTGCTAAAATAGCGCAGGTTGGAATGAAGCTTAATAAGAAAGTATCTAAAGAAATAGGTGAGGAAATAGAGTCTTTCGCCAATAAGGTGCTAAGCACTTTTAAGGAATCAATATATTCGCTCTTAAAATTAGATACAGAGAAGGCGCATAAGGTTATTGATTTATCTGAGGATATTGTTAAGATCGAAGAAGATTTGACATCAAAAATCATAATGCATGAAGATACATATACCGTAATGGTTACTAAGCTTGTTCTGGATAGCTTAAAGAGGATAGCCGAATATAGCGCAGATATAGCAGAGATCACTATTAATCTTAGTGTTGAGCAGCCCTAGCTATTTTCTAGGTTACTTGCTTAAGCAAATCATTTTTAATCTTTTTTAGTTTTTTGAAATATGAGGTTTCTTATTAATTGGCCATACTGATCATAGAAGTGGTTTTGAATGAATTATAAGATAAGGACTAAGGATTTATCAGTATGGTATGGGAGTTTTCAAGCGTTGAAAAGAATCACTATTGATATTCCAGAAAAAGCGATAACAGCAGTGATAGGTCCTAGTGGATGCGGAAAAAGTACTTTCCTCAGAGCATTAAACAGGATGATAGAGATTATAGATGGTGCAAGGGTTGAAGGTGCAGTTTATCTAGATGGTAAAAATATTTATGATCCCGATGTGGATCCAGTAGAAATAAGATCCAGGATAGGCATGGTTTTTCAGAAACCGAATCCATTTCCACATCTAAGTATCTACGATAATGTCATTATAGGATTAAAACTGAGAGGAGTACGTGATAAAGAGTACTTGGATAGAGTTGTGGAGAGTTCATTGAAGAAAGTTGGTTTATGGAAAGATGTAAAAGATAAATTGCATGAAAAAGGAACGAAATTATCTGGAGGACAGCAGCAAAGATTATGTATAGCTAGGGCCCTAGCGGTTAACCCTGAAGTTATTCTTTTGGATGAACCCACATCTGCGCTTGATCCTGTATCTGCCTTAAAGATAGAGGATCTCTTACTAGATCTCAAGAAAGAATACACGATTGTTCTCGTAACGCATAATATTCAGCAAGCAGCTAGAATCAGTGATTTCACTGCTTTTCTATATTACGGTGAGCTTATTGAGTATGATAGAACAGATATACTTTTTAAGACTCCTAAGCATAAATTAACAGAACAATACCTCGAGGGGAGGTTTGGTTAATGCGAGTGGGACTTCAGCAAGCTTTAGAACGCATTAGAGATAAAGTGTTTAATCTATTTTATATCACTAAAGAGAACATTAGTTTGTCTATAATGTACTTATTAGGTGAAGCTCCTGGTGCTATAGATAGGATTAGAGAGCTTGAGAAAAAAAGCGATATAATTAATCTCAATGTAATGGAGGAGTGCATGACTGTTCTAGTACGACAACAACCCGTTGCTAAAGACGCTAGATTCGTAATAGCTATGATGGAGATATCTTCTTTTTTCGAACGAATAAATGACTTATCATTGGAGATAAGCGAGCTTCATCCTGCGAAAGTTAGCTCTAAACTAGAGGAGATAAAAAGCAATATAATGTGGATGATTAAGAGAATAACCTATATGATTGATGTGAACGAGAATAGTCTCCGGACTGGTAAAATAATAGATATAGATAAAACTCTCACTAGCCTGGATAACGATATAGACTCTCTCTATGATAGATCCCTGAAATTACTAATAGAGTATTTGAAAGAAAGTAAAGAGGATGTTGAAGACGCGGTCAAATTACTATATATAATAAGGCATCTAGAGAGGATTGGTGACATAGTAGCTAAGACAGGGTCAAGAATCATATATATTGAGAAAGGGAAATGGGTGTTCATAAAATAGTTAAAAAGCATAAAATTGTAAAATATCTTTATTTCATGATGATGAAAGGCGGTCGAACAGACATATAATGAAGATACAACTCCCCACTGATAAGTCTCGATCTCTTACATAAATTTAACTTCTAAACATAATTTTAGAGATTGAGGGTAATGTAATGCAGTCAATTAATTTTTTGACAGCGATAAAAGTAGTTTCAAGCATATTGATCCTTAACATAATTATTCTGGGGGTAAAACTATACGTGTTTATGAGCACGAGTTCACTAGCTGTGCTCGCATATGTGATAGATACGTTTATAGATATAATGAATGATGCGATAGCTCTCATAGCTTTAAATAAAGCAATGAAGCCCGCGGATACTGATCATCCATATGGTCATGGAAAGTATGAAGCTTTATCTAGGTTAATAATTAGTATACTAGTTTTCATAACTGTTTTTGAAATAGCAACTCAAAGCGTTGAGAGGTTGATTTTTTCTAAGACATTTATCACAGTTGATTGGAACGTTTTACAACTGCTCTTATTCTTACTATTCTTTTACTTTGTTATATCTGGAGTAGAACTATATTTCTTCAGGAAAACGAGAATTAAGTTGCTTGAGGCTTCATTATGGCATTATATAACAGATCCGCTAACAACGATTTTAGTGTTTGTGTCGCTACTATTGATATCTCAAGGTCTGTATTATCTAGATGTAATAGCCTCATACATGATTTGCGCCATAATAATCTATGCTGCGTACAATATCTTTAAGGAATCTGCTTTAATTCTCGTAGATCAAGCGGCGCTAGATCATGAGGAAGTTAGAAACAGAATATTGTCAAGATTTTATCCACAGATTAAAGATTGTCACGCAATCAAAACTAGGTCAGATGGATTCGGTATTTATTTGGATTGCCACATTATTATTGATCCGAATCTAACTGTGAAGGAGGCTCATGATTTAGCTCATCAAGTTGAGCGATATGTTAAGAAAGTGTATCCTAACAAGGTATTTAGAGCATTAACAATACATATCGAGCCAGTCGGAAACGAGTATATAGATGAGGATAAGTGATTTATATATCAGCACGTTTTTAATGAAAAAATAATGCATTAAATAATAATTTGCAAAACTTTGATTGGTTAAGAATTATGATGTAGTCATTTACACTATGGGAAATCACTGTTAAGTTTTAAAATCGTGTGGCAAATTGAAGGGCCTTGAATTACTATACATATTTGATTATGGCGGTCCTATTCTAGTTATCAGTTTTAACAATGGATATGCGAGAATTTTCAGGAAATTTAATGATAGTAACATAATTAACGGTATGGCAACAGTAGCTGGTTTGCTTCGCAGAGTTAAAGGTACTAAATTTTTTGCAGTAAATAGGTATGTGGGGTATCTTGGAAAGCACTTCATAGGTGTAGGATTCGTTAATGATGTGAGGTATCGAGTTTTCGTAATAGGGTTTTTGAAGCGATTAATCTCTAAGCTAGATAACATAGGTATATCCATGATAGATCTAATAGTGGAAAAGACAATAGATCACTTGAAGAGAGAGGTACGGGTTAAGAGTGTGGAAGTTATAGAGTGATGCTTTCTAATGGCGCTCAATATGGTTTTTAAAAGTAGGAAAATAAAATTAGGTAGTCTCGAAATAATACCTGTCTGGTCGGATTCTATGGGAGCTAAATCATTCTCTGTCTTTATTAATACTGGAGACTTAAAGATAATAATAGATCCTGGAGCATCGATAATGCAATCTTCCTTTCCTTTAAGTGATGAGGAGAAATTTAGTTATTTAGAGCGAGCTAATCGATTCTTAAGTAGATTCATAGGTAAGTCGGACTTAATTATTATCACGCATTATCACTATGACCACTTTTACCACAGAGATCTAAGTGTTTATCGAGGAAAAATATTGCTGGCTAAGGATCCAAATAGATATATTAATGAATCTCAGCGTGATAGGGCTCTAGAGTTTTTTTCTTCTCTAGCTATTGCACTAATGAAGAGAGGGTTAGATTTGCTTGATAGGAAAGAGAGTTTCAGAGTTACTGATCCATTAAGTGAATTAACTATTGCCTCTACCAGAGACTTTGGTGATTATAATTCGAGGAGAAAGGAATTATTAGAGAAGGGGAAGAGGTGGTTTTTTAGTCTAGTCCAAAAGTGGTCTAACTGGAAGAAGATTCCTGAGGTAGAGCATGAAGATATAATGGTTAAGTTTATTGATAATAAGAGTTTGAGGTTTGGGGATACAGTTATTCGATTTTATAAACCGTTATTCCATGGGATTGAGTTCTCTAGATTAGGGTGGGTTGTGCCAGTTATAATCGAGAAAGAGGGCATAAAAATTCTCTATACATCTGATATTAATGGCCCAATTATCGAGGATTACGCTGAATGGATTATTAGAGAGGATCCAGATGTATTATTTCTTGATGGTCCAGCAACATACATGATCCCATACATGATGAATATGATAAATTTTAGAAGAGCTAAAAGTAATTTGATAAACATAGTTACTAGAGTTAAATCAAAATATATTTTTCTAGATCATCACGTAACCAGAGATCTCCGGTATAGAGCTAGGTTAAAGGAGGTATTCAGTAAGAGAAAACAAGTACTCTCATTCGCTGAGTTTCACGGTATGAAAGCCATTGCCCAAAAATTGTACGAAGAAAGATATAGTAAGCGCTAATTTATCTAACTCAATCAATTTTATTAATTAAGAAGTAATAGGTGATCTGAAAATGGTTTTTAAGTTAATTATGTTTGATTTAGATGGAACTCTCGGGTATTTAGAGGGAGATGAGAGGGTTGATCAATTCTTGCTTCGATTATATGCTAGGAAAATATCGCGGGTCTTTAATATAGAGGAAGAGAGAGTGCAGAAAGTTCTTATGGATGTATTAGCAAGTATAAAAGCTACACCAAAGCTACCTAAGACTGTATCGGAAGTGATGTTTGATGAGATTTCTAAGGGTCTTAACATAGATGAATCCAAATTAAGAGAGGTAACAGATGATTTCTATGAAAACGAGTTTGATGAAATGAAGAGAAAATATAAGCCGTTAACAGGAGCTAGAGAGGCTGTAGAAGCTGCTTTTAATCTCGGTGTAAAAGTTGCTATCGCTACGGATTCAGTGGTTCGTAGGGTCGGGGTTCTAAAGCGGTTAAAATGGATTGGTCTTATGGATTATCCATATTGCTTCATTACTAGTGCTGATGATAATCATGCAACCAAGCCACATACATATTTTTATATAGAGATTTTAGATAGATGCAATATAGAGTCGTATGAAGCCATAATGATAGGTAATAGAATAAAAAACGATATAATCCCAGCTAAGAAATTAGGTATATTAACTATTCACGTGAAAGATAAAGAGGATCCATTTTCGTTAGAAGCAGACTATAATGTTGATTCGATAAGCGAGATTCCCTTGATATTAAGCAAAATATTTTCTACATAATATCCCTTAATTTATATTAAGATTTTAAAACTTGTTTCAAAAAGTAAATAAATGGAGTATGGTTTTGTCAATGGAGGAGTACAAGAGACTTATTGAACTTATAAGGTATGGGTCAGAAGATGAGCTTGAGAAAGCTTTGATCGATTTCATTAATAAGTATTGGGGTAAGAGTGAAGATAGTGTTAGGGCAATTAGGCGTTTGTTTTATGGTATTAGATTTGAGCCAAGGAGGCGTGTTAAAAAAGCTTTCTTAAGAGCAATCGCGGAGACTGGTATATGGGACAAAGAAATACTTGATGCTGTTTTCTCTATTGCTAGAGATGATCCAGAACCTGAGGTTAAGGAGCTTGCTGAGAAAGCGGCGTTAGAAGCTCTGAAGAAAGTTGATAACAAGAATAAAAAGGAGGCTCTAATTTTTCTCTTGAGAGCAATAGATAGGCGGTTGATATATTTATCGCCAATGGATATTATAAAGGTAGTTGGAGCTAATTATGCTCGTGAATTACTTAACGATGAATCATTATCCTACAATATCAAAGATCTAATTAATTTCGCTCTTAAGAACATAGAGAATGAGAAGCAATAAATGTTTCTACTAAAATACCAAAGTGCATATATAGACAGTTCGCTTAATTATCTAGATAACTTGGGTGCGATGATGAGGAGGAGGTGAACTAGATTTTAATAGATGAAGAAGGTTGTAAGCTCTGAGCCCTTAAGGAGTGGGGATGAGACAGATTTACTTTAAAACAACTTTAAAATCTTTACCATTTTCAGCATTAAGTGCCTTGATTGCTTCATTAACAACATAATTAACAGTTACAGCTCCAACACTATCTAATCTCTTCGTTAAACGCATTAAGAAACCAAATATTGGGGGCGAAAATAAGGGATTATTAGTGTACGCTACAGCAATATACTCCTGACCCATATACCCTGTATAATGCTTGATGGTAAAAAATTTCTGCGAGTGATATTTCTTTATCAATGAAGCGACTGTAGCCATTCCCTTTATAAGTTCCTCATCATTAAATTTCGTGTATACAATTAATCTTTTAGTATTGTTATCTATATGAATTACTGCTATTGGAGCACCATAGTTAAAGATGTAGAGCCTATTGATATGCTGTAAAACCATAGTTATCACACATATACACAATGATTTCTCGTCTCTACTGAAATACCTTATTATATATAGCGTTTTGCAATATAAGGGGTTCGGGGAAGTTGGACAAACTTGCCCAACTCCCCTTCTTGGGGCGCATCACCCTCCATCCCCTCTGGGGTCATTGAGGACATGTCATAGGGCTCGCCCCCTGTTGGGCCACCCCACCACCCCCATCCAAACTGTGCTAGG
>JALWRR010000140.1 GCA_026993975.1 Promethearchaeati archaeon
AAAGTTAGATATAATAATATTATATTTATGAATAATTATATACCTAGTAACTTGCCCTTGAGTGTCTTCGTCCATAGATCTTCTCTTCCATTGTTCTCCTTGTTATTATTTCATATATTTTTGCTTTTTTATTCCCCTTGGGTCTCAGTACTCTACCTATCCTCTGGATAAATTGCCTGCTTGACGGTCTACCGCTTATTATTATGCATACTGATGCATCTGGGACATCTATTCCTTCATCTAGTGCTTCTGCTGTTACTATTTTTGTTATTTTGCTTTCTCTGAATGCTTGCATTATTTTTTCTCTTAGTTCTTTTGGGGTGTCTGATGTTATTTTAGGTATCCCGAAGATATAGCTTATTATGCTTGCTGTTCTCGTGTGTCTTGAAAATATTATGATTTTTTCTTTCCTGTGTCTTAGTAGGAGTTCGTTTAACTTGATTAATTTGCTTTTATTGAAGTATGCTAGTTCTCTTGCTTCTCTCAGAGCTCTCAGCGCTCTTCTAGCGTATTCATCCCCCTTGGCTCTTGATAATACTTCGAAGTAAGCCTTATTTCCTCTTTCTCTTATCCCCTCTAGTTTAAGGTATTCTGAGTAAGTTCTGATTAGTGATCTATACTTTGCTTCCTCTGCTTTAGTGAGGTTGACTCTTATTAATTCGTAATCATAGTTAGATAGGTATCCACTCGTGATTAATTGGTCTATCTCACTTAACTGTATTATTTTCCCAATGATCTCCTCGAGCATCTCTCTTTTTTCTCCCGCTATATCTAGTGTTGCTGTTAGACCTATCCTGTATGGAGCTACAAGTCGCTTAGGTATCTCGATGAATTTTTCTCCAGTTACATGATGCACCTCATCTAGAATCAGTAAGCTGAAGTTCGTCATGTTTCTCTGCAAGAATTCTACTTTAGATGCGCTTTGATACGTGATAATAGTGATATCTCTTATTTCTCTCCTATCTCCTCCATAAACCCCTACGCTCTCCTCGCTTACTCCTAATTCAGAGATGATTTTACCTTCCCATTGACTCAATAGGTCTATTGTTGGTACAACTATTAGTGTCTTAACTTTCAGAACTCTTATTAACTCTATCCCTATATAGGATTTTCCAGCGCCAGTTGGGAGAATTATGATCCCCCTATAATTATTCATTCTAAGCCATTCAATTGCTTTTTCCTGATAATCCCTTAAAACTAACTCTCTTTTCTTAACTAGTTTGATTCTATTGATTAATGGGAAACTAGATATTATATCCATATTCAGGTTTCTCGCTATATCTAGTAGGTCTCTGAGCTTGTATGGCTCTATCTTAAAGACGTAATCTCTATCTCTATGAATACTATTCTTCATTAACCATTTAATGAGATCACTATTCCTTGTCTCGACTTCTATCGCTTGGAAACTTTTCTTAATCATTACTTTATTAACCAGCTCCATAACCTCCCTAGCGAAAAAGGTATTAAATACCATCTATCTAATTATTTCCCTTTAGTGATTATTAAATCTCTTTGCAACTAAAATCGAATTAATTAACATTGGTGTTAGGAATTAGAGATAAATCTGACTTGCCTTGCTCAATTTATGGCGATAGAATAGTTATAAACTTCCTTGATCCTGAAAAGGATTTAGAGAGAGTTAAAGAGATTATAGATTTACTGGAAGGTAACGTTGGTAAATTAATTAATCTTGAAGTCTTGAGAAAAAGGCTTTGCCAGATTTTTGATGATGCTAGGAAATGTCGTTACGTCTTAAAAGCTATCTCGAATTTCTATTCTATTGAGAGAGTTAAGCCTAGTACACTAGATAACTTAATTTCTTTCTATGAATCCATTAGCGAGGAGTATGATGGGTTTTTCCCGTTAAATAAACCAAGAGAACTAATGAACCGTGCTATGAATAAAGCTGAGCTCTCTCACGATGATTTAGTTGCTTCATCTTTCAAATTACACTTAATTAACAAGATTAGAGAGCCTAAATATGATGAATTTCTAGCTATTGCTAATTACTATATCTTGCGAGAAGCTATATCGATGGCGGAGACAATGACGATTAATTTTAAGTGCCAAAGCGAATTCTCGAGGTTAATTAAGTTTA
Organism: Promethearchaeati archaeon; assembly: GCA_026993975.1. Taxonomy (GTDB): domain Archaea; phylum Asgardarchaeota; class Njordarchaeia; order Njordarchaeales; family Njordarchaeaceae; genus Njordarchaeum. The sequence goes on from JALWRR010000140.1 coordinate 2,099, forward strand.
TTGTGTATCGTGCGAAGAGATCAAGAGCATATATTGACGCTAGATTAGTTAAGAACGCACTTCAATGCGAGATTCTTAGCCCTTACTATTATCTCCCTGAGAAAGCATCTAGATTCTATGGGAGGAGATTCGCAGTTATCCTAGCGAACTCTCTAGCTATGTATAAGCCTTGGTCTATAAAAGCATTTTTAAGAATCGGGAGTGAGAGATTATTATGGAAGCTGGATAGTGAGTTGCCTTGGGCGCCTTCTATTTCGCTTCCAGATAGGGCTAGAAAGGATATCCCTGTTTTTGATAGTTTGGTTGAAAAAAAGATCTATGACTCATTGATTAAGATGTCTCGTGAATATAACTGCGATGTTCTTCGTGAAAGCACGGTCATAGATATTGATGGGAGTTTATTTATACCAGATATAACGATTAGGTGTGGTGCCAGAGAGTTATATATAGAGATAGTTGGTTTCTGGACACAAAAGTATATTAGTAAGAAGAGAGAGAAATTGATGAAATTGAGTGAGATAGAAAGAAAGCAGGTTATATTGCTTATTGATTCTAAATTGCGTGACGAGTTTAGAGATGTCCATTTAACTAAATTGTTTTATAGGTATAACAAGGTTAATGAGATTGAGAATAAAATAAGGGAGGAAATAAGGAAATATATAAGCTAATTAAGTATCAATTAAAATCAATCATTTAATCCTAGTTTTGACCCAGGGTCTTTTTTGTTACCTCCTTTTCTGTTTTCTCAATATAACTCATTTGCTCCTTGTATCCCTTTACCTCAACGGGCTTAAATTTCTTTTCAAGAATCTCCTTAACCTTAACAAATATCTTGTACTTAGCGATATACTTCTTTAATCCCTCTGGAGCCGGAAACTCAATAGCTCCAACTGGACAGAGATTCGCACAAGTTTGACAGCCAACAAGGCAATTATATGGTTTCGCAACAATTGGTTTCTTAGATTCGAAATCATATCTATAAACGCCGCGACCACATATAGCCACACAAAATCCACAACCAACGCATTGTCCAGGATCTATTCGAGGATACCATGGTATCTCTCTTCTAGGCACTCCAAACCATTCATCAAATTTCTTTGAACTAGTTTTCTCGGTCATTTGTATTCACCTTTTTGTATGAAAAATATTTCATATGAATTATTTTAAATATTTTAGGTAATTATTATTGATAGGGGCTCCATCCATATTAACCTAACTAATCCTGACTAGATTAAGAAAACGAAGAGATTAATTACCAGAATGAGCCTCTTATCCATTTATTTCTTTGTATATAGTGTATTTTAAGGGAGAGAATCAGGATAATCCCAGTCTCTTTGAAACGAGATTAATGTGCTCGTTAATTAGTTCTTTATTGAGACTATAGAATCTGAATTTGCCTATTCTACGCTCTCTAATTATTTCATGTTTCTTTAGGTAAGTTAAGTGATGGGAGATCAGTGTTTGATCCTTGTCTAGTATTGCTACGAGAGCGCAGACGGGTAATTCTTGTTGAGCTAGTAGGTAAACTATTTTACTCCGTAGATCGTTAGAGAATACGGATTTAAGCGCTTTGAAGGCCTCTAGATCCTTGCTATCTGGTAATTTAACGTATGATCCTTTTAATCTCTCATCTAGTTCTCTAGCGCATTTACCGAATCTTTCCTTTAGTTTATTTAGTATGAAAATTTTCAATAGTTATCACCCGTCTAAGTATTGTTCATTTTTGTTTTAATTTTTTTTCTTTATATAGCTCGTAAAAATGTAAATAGTTTCTTTTCTTGTTGAGTATTATTTATTTTTCGTTATTAATAATCTTTTTTCATGAATCTTTTTCTGG
>JALWRR010000141.1 GCA_026993975.1 Promethearchaeati archaeon
TCATCGGCTACAAGTACTATTCATGGTTCAGTCTGCCTATTGAGGTTAGGGAGGTTATCCAGTTGATCAAGAAGATTCAGAAAGATATCTACGAGTACCCAGCTCCACCTAGGGATGAGGAGTTTAGGAGTGTGATTAGGGAGCAGTTAGGTCTAGAATAATCTCTTTATTTCTTATTTTTTATAGAATGGATATGAATTCATTTAAGCTAAATAATTTTTTTCTTTTTATGAATCTGGAAGCTTCTTTATCTTCAGTTAGCAAGTATAGGTCTTTTGTTATTGCTGTAGCGAAAATTATTGCGTCGAATGGGTCATAGTGTCTTTGCATTATTCTGTTAGCTTCTTCTAAGATGTCTTCTTCTAGGTAATCTAGCACTATGATGTTTTCATCGTTAGTTATTATTTTTATGCCCTCGATGGCTTTTGGGAATAGTTCTTGGATTTTTTTCTTTCTCGCTATACTAATTGTCTTTAAATATGCTTCTAATAGAGAGATTCTTGATAAGTAGAGATTAATGCCTTTCTTCATGAGTTTCTCAACGAGTGTCTTTATATCTCTTCTAGATATTTCTTCAAGCTCGATTCCGAAGGATGGGAGGATATATGTTGTATCAAAAATTACCCGATACATTTATATCCACCAGAATATTATATTATTAACGGGTAAATAAAAATATAACTGGTGAGATATTAATGTCAAATGAGATTAAAGCTATCGGAAAGATAGGGAGGAAGGGGGAGCTGTATCCTCCGAAAGAGATAAGAGAAGCTGTGAAATTAAAACCCGGTGACAAAGTATTATACATAGCTAAACAGAATAAAATCGAGGTAATTCCGTTAAAAACGTTTAAAGAAGCGCTTGAGGATAAGCCTTTAGTAAAGATTAGTATTAATGAGTTTGAAGAATTGACAGAAGAGATTACTAATAAGTTTGTTTAAAGCATATTTTAGATGCATCTTACTCATGCAGAGATCTCTAATTATTTTTTAAACAATTATTCATTTAGAGTTTTCGCATGATTTAAAGATTGAAAAATAAGCTTTGATATGGTAACGATAAAGCGTTAGTTAGCTTTGATAAAACCAAAGTTAAATTTTTATTCAAAATACAAGTTCTTATTTTTTATTATATTTTTTACTAATAAAACACATAAGATTATATATGATTAATTATCACATAATATGGAATATGCTTGTTTTAGGTGATTTATTTGGCAATAACTAAGATTTGGTGGCTTGTCTGGTCGAGAAGTAAGGGTGATAAGAAGTATTATTCATATCAAGTTTGGGAGAATATAGCTGCGGGAATAGCAATTAATATACTAGATAAGCTTGGATTATTAGGCTTTCTCGCTAAACCGAGAAGTCTTGATGATATTGAGAAGAAAATTAATAATGATGCTCTTTTCAATAAGGTTAGTCAACTAATAAAGATACTTAATAGATACGGTTACATAAATATGGTATCTCCAAATGTATATCAAGTAAATTCAGAGGCGATTAAGAAACTAATGAAGACTCTGGAGACATACCCGCACACGGCTTTTAAGCCCCTACTAATCGCTGCTGAGAGATTCCTAGACGAGGTTATTATTACACAAGTTCTAGAGAAGGAAGAGATAAATATTCACGATCCCAGATTAATCGCTATTTATAGAGAAGTCTTCACTAGTGATTTCTTAGGTAATCAAATTGAATCAATTATGGTCTGGGCTGGGGTCATGCGACATTTCTATAATAAGGATATATTATTGTTATTCTCTAATCTCGGCAATAACGCGAGGTTCCTTATCGATAAGTTAGGGTACAGGAATATTAAGAAATTGATTGTTGCGGAGAGAACGGAATCAACATTAGAATTAGCTAAGAGATTATCGGTTAATATCGGCGGGGAGAAGAAATTACTCAGTGATCTAGATAAAGTAGAGTTCGTAACAATTGGTCAGAATGGTGAGAAATTAAGTGAGGTAATTAAACCAGATAGTGTTGATACCGTATTATCTATTGTGCAACTATATACTGTGAAGGATCTAAGTAAACTTTTTAGTGACATATATAACGTATTAAGGAAGAACGGAGCATTCATTGGAGCTATTCCTATGAAGGCTCAAGCAGGTATAACCACTTTACTAGATTTGATAGCTAGCTTATACGGTTGGAGAAAAATATATAGTATAGGCGAGATAAAGGAGTTATTAAAGAGAGTTGGATTCCGTAAAATTAAAATAGATTACTCATTCTACTTAAGAGGTATTAAATAAGGGTGATAAAATTGGAGAATGAGTACATGGTCTCTAGCCAGAGTCTAGAGAAGATTAGAGAAGCGTTAAAAGAGATACTTGAATTAAATAAAGAGATTAAAGCACTGTTACTCGCGCATAGTGATGGAGCCCCCATTACATCAACTCTATCTAGTGAGGAAGAATCATTAGTGCTCTCAGCAATACTCGCGACACTAGCAGCGCTCAACCGCAAGATAGTTAATTATATTCCCCTAAACAAATTCGTTTACAGTACATCTAGGTTCGAGGAAGGAGGTATATTCATAACACCAGTAGATGGAGAATACCTATTGCTTGTTTATTACTCAAAGAACGCTAAACTCGGTATATTAATGAGAGATATCGAATTGCTCAAAAAGAAATTAAAGAAATTGCTTGTTTCTCTATAGCTTCTTTTTTTAACCATTTTTTAATGGGTTGCAAGATGACCAATGGAAAAAAGGTTGTATTTATTGGAGATGCTGGAGTAGGAAAATCTTCACTTCTCAAAAAATTCTTCGGCGAAAATATATACGATCTCAAAAGCACTATTGGTCTAGATTTCTACACTTATTCGAGGGAAGGGGATACAATAATATTCTGGGATTTTGCTGGCCAGAAAACTTTTAGAAATCTACTCCTAAATTTTGTCAGAGGCGCTTCCGTAGTAATATTAGTCTTCGATCTAGCTCGACCAAGAACATTAATGAGTTTAATGGAATTTTGGATACCTAAGATTCGCAACTATATTAGAAAAGATGCTAAATTTATACTGGTGGGAAATAAACTTGATAAAAAGAAGATCAACGGTGACTTAATTAACTCATTTATCGAGAAACTTGAAAAAGAACATCATATAAAACCAGAGGTTTATCTCGAGACATCAGCTCTCCTTAATCAAAATATTGATGAATTATTTAAATTAATAAACAAGATTTATTCATTAAAATCTAAGGTTTAATAGTGAACCGAATCAAGTTCATGTACACAAGATCCGCGAAGTACTTTAAAAACAGTAGGAAGAATGAATGATTTCCCTTCAACATTATATTTTTAATGAAATCCCTAAGAGCCATGCTCTCCATATTTACTAGTTCTTTTAACAGCGCTGAATCCAATTGAGATAAACCCACATCTATTAGGTCTGAAATCATCTTTTTCTCGATTAACAAGAATTCATCTAGATGCTTTAGTAAATCCGTAGCATTTATTAGCATTATGACATCATTGTGAACTATAGAGCTTTCTATCGCAGAACCTATGATGTACTGAACCACTTCGTCATGTACGACATCATACTTTATTGATGCTCGGAATAGCATGATTATTTTATCAAGCATTTTAGTAGGAATATTGCCTCCAACAGCTATATAGATGCTGTCTAGAGGATAGACATAATACTGCACGGTATCTATCTTAATTACCTTAGGTTCCTTTACTGTCTCTATGAGTCTCAATAATATGTTTGGGTCTCCCTTGTATAGTAAGTCAGAGTAAATTGCGTCTTTTCTATCAGCGAAGAGTACACTAATATTTTCTAATTTTACCTTATTTTCATTAACTTTTTTCCAATCCAACTCTGTGGGAGCAGCTTTTGCTTCCTCTGAAGTCGCTTTAAAGACATCATATGCTCTAACCCCGCCGCTTTTATCAAACCATACAACTAATGTGTGATCTCCATGGAAAACGCTGAATGAAGCGATTCCTGATTCATTAAGTTGCTTTAAATCATTTTCATCAGGTTCATATGCTCCTTCTCTTCCACATTGAGGGCACTTATATTTTATAATAATTTTCTGTTTGCTCATTTAATATACACCTAATGGGAGAAATATCGTGCGATAAGACGTATAATATTTTTACCGAAATTATTTATTTAAACATTATTTTATGTATAATTAATATCGAGGATTATATTATTCTTTAGGGAGATGCTGTTGCCTGGAATAATATTCTTTAGAAGTGATAATATTAGGGAAGTTGAATCATTTTATGTGAATAAACTAGGTTTTAAAGTATGGTTTAAGAACAGAGATTGCTTAATTCTAAAGAATGGAAACCTCCTCATAGGCATCCAAAAAGGTAATAGCGATGATAAGGGAATAATAACCCTGCTTCTCAATGAGCCTAGAGCTGTTGACAATCTCTTTCATGAATTAAAAGAATTCACTGTGAATGAACCTAGATTCTCAGAAGATTGCAATACATATGAATGCTATATAAGGGATCCAGAAAATAGATTAATCAGAGTAATGAGTTTTCTCAATAAATCAAGCTCATACTTAACGGGTGAGGAATTGTTATTAACTAGGAGAAGCATTAGGGAATTCGAGGATAGAGACGTGCCAGAAGAAATACTCTGGAAAATATTTGAGTTATCTAGGTGGGCACCAACATCAAAGAATTCACAATCATACTACTTCGTAGTTATCAAGAGAAAAGAAATTCTCGCTAAATTAGCTTCCCTCAGAGGAAGAAGCAGTTCTCCAATAGGAAAAGCTCCAATAGCAGTAGCTATCTGTTCTGATCCCAGTAAATCAAAGAGATATGTGCAGGATGCTTGCATAGCTGCATACCACTTTATTCTTGCTTGCTGGATTTATGGGTTAGGAACATGTTGGATAGCTGCGATGGATAGAGACGATGTGAAAGAGCTGCTAAATATACCCAAAAACCATTACATAGCGACTATAACTCCAGTTGGTTATCCAAAGTACGTTCCTAATCCGCCTCTCAGAAAACCAGTAAATGAGTTTGTTAAAATACTGGTGTGAGGCGAATCGAGATGCCTATTATTTACGCTAGTATTATGCCTCATGGAGATGAGATAGTTCCCGAGTTAGTAAACAAGTTTAATGATAGTACGAGAGAACTGTATTCTGCTGCTATTAAGGCTGCAGACATTCTTTTCACTAAAAGGCCTGATTTAATCATTATCGCTTCGCCTCATAATCTAAGGTTATATAAGCATATTGGGATAATTGCAACAGAATACTTATCAGGTGAATTAAAGAGCGATTACGGTATCATTAGAATGAGGGTAAAAGTGGATAGAGATTTTGCTAAAAAATTGTTTAGGGAAGCTGAGAGAAGCAAAATCCCATCAATCCTAGTGAATTACGGTACATCAGAAGGAGAGTTATCAAGTATGTATCTAGATTGGGGTACATTAATTCCACTATGGTTCGTGAAGAGAAAGTATATTCTGGAGGGAGAAGAAATACCAAGAATTGTTCTAGTTACTCCATCAAGAGAAATTAATTGGAACCTACTATTTCAATTTGGTGAGCAAATAAGAAAGTTAAGTGAGGATGATGACAAGAAAATAGCACTGATCGCCAGCGCTGACCAAGCTCATGCTCACGATAAGAATGGACCATATGGATACGCTGAGGAAGCTAAGGAATTCGATAAACTAATAGTTGATATGGCTAAGAAAGCTGATTTCAGTGAATTACTCGAAATAAAAACAGAAATGATTGAGAGAGCTAAACCAGATAGTTTCTGGCAACTCTTAATTCTTCACGGAGTTCTCAAAGGATTAGATATGAGGAACGTATTAAACGTCTATCAATGCCCAACATACTTCGGTATGCTCGTAAGCGTTTTCGTATAATATCACTCTACTCTCTCTACTTTAACAGCCGTCCCAGATGCATTAATGAGAACCATCCCCTCAAAAATCTCAGTTATCTCTAATCGAACACCTATTACAGCATCAGCCCCCATCGCTCTAGCATTCTCTATTAAGTTCTGAATAGCCTCATCCTGAGCCTTCTTAACTTCCTTTAGAACAGCATCGACTCTACCTCCAAACGAGGCCTTTAATCCAGCGAGAAATCTTCCCCAAGCTCCTCTAGTTCTCACAGTAGTACCACTAACAATACCTAAAACTTCAACAACTCTATAACCGGGTATCTCAGGGGTTGTTGTTATGAGCAGGTTTATCACCAAGCAAAATATTTTATAGGGTATTTCAAAATTACATTAAATCATTAATTACAATAAAAATATTACTGAGAAGGATAGATATTTTAAAGATTTTTTAAGTAATTAATTCCATGGGGGATCTATATGGCCAAATATCGAGTAAAATGCCCTAATTGTGGTCATGAAAAAATATTCAGTGCGGAGGATGAGGAGAAAATAGTTACAATAGTTTGCGATAAGTGCGGTTACATGTTTAAGGTCGCTAAGTCATCCGAGTTTATTACCCGCGATGTTGACGCTATCGCAATGCAGATTAACCCATTTTACACAATAATTGTTGAGTCTATTCTCTTCATACTACTAATCATTGGAAGCTTATTTAACTGGGCTATATTCCTTGTTTCTCTAGCAGCTATAATTGGTTCTATCTTCTTTCCACCTCTAATAGTATTCCCTGTTATTCTGAGCCTGTACGTTATATTCTCTGAGTTTGGTTTATTCATAGGCATCATATATATGAGCTGCGTAATAATACTAGTTGCCACTTGGATCTATTTAGTAAAAATAAAGTATTAAATTAGATTTCTCTTCCTAGCAATAATAGTTAACGCTAATACTAATACATCGCAAACAGCGATTAGAATGAGTCCTACACCATCGCTTTCAGGTAAGTAACCAACCTCAATAATCATTTTATCACTTGGTCGATATAGTAGTAAGAGATCTAATCCCTCAGCAACCTTATGAACGGATTTAGCATCTGGGAGAAGCTCACCCACTAAAACAACTAAGTCTCCAGGTTTAACATTAAGCCAACCTCTACCCAAGTAATCAACATTGTAAATGATTTTAAGTTTCTTGGACGTGTCATTTAAATCCCCTAAAAGAAATATCTCGTGCCTCGGTGGTGTTATATCGGGAGATAATCGCTGAGTGACATTCCCGTAGACAGCTATCATTGTTCCAACTTTGCTATAAGCATTTAAGTAGTAGCTTACGCCCTTAGCGTTTATCTCATGAACAATTCTCCAGTAATAATTTAAATCCCCGCTATATCTCTTAGGAAGAAGGAGCTCCCTCGTACCATAATAATTGAATCCGGCATAAAAAATAATTAAAATTATTAAGAGGGCGGCAAACCTCTTATTCATTCCTTATCGTCTCGCGGAAAGTATTAATGTTTAATCTCTTTTAGTTGGTAGGAATTTAGCTAGTAACCTAGCAAATTCTGGTAATACCCTAGATTGAATAAAAACTTTTCCAGGTCCAGTAGCCTCAATAACTATTCCTTCACCACCCAAGAAGAATGTTTTCCATCCACCAAACTTCTTAACTTTCCACTTAACAGTCTCCTCTATAGCAACAGCATGGAAATTATCTATAATGATCTTCTCTCCCGGATTTAAATTGATTTCATCTAAACCACCATAAGAACCAAACCAGACTCCTCCAGTACCAGATATCTTTAACCAGAATATCTCCCCTTCAGCCAGTAACCCTCTAAAACCCCTAAATGCTGTATCAACTTTTATGTTACCGTGATATGCGATAAAAGCAGTGTCTTGTACGCTGATTGAATTACCTTTTAGTTCAACATACGTGATATCTCCAGGTAGTGGTGGGGCAAGCCAAATCTCTCCTCCTCTCGTTCCGCCAATATATTCATTCATGAACATGCTTTCGCCGCCGAGAAAGGCTCTCTTCAAAGCGCTTCCTAATCCACCACCCTTGATTCCAGTTTTTACCTCGATATCACCGATAGTAGTTATCATTGCACCAGGTTCCGCTACGATACTTTCACCAGGTTCCAGCCTGATTTTAATAGTTGTAAATGCTGGAGAATGAGCTTTACTCCATTTCATTAATAACACCATTTTTAATATTTATATTACATAAAATAAATTTAGTTAAAAATGTTAGTTTTTCTGTATTTAAGCAAATACTATTTCTGTATATTTATTAAATAAGATTCTTATATATATTCACTAATTTTTAATAATTTTTAAGCGATGATTTATAATAAGGTGAACGATATGGCTGGGCACTTAGCTATAGTAGAAGTAAACGCTGAGTTTAATAAAGTTTTTAAGGATCTTATATACGAGTTCGGTAATACTTATTATAATGTTTTTGATTCAAGCGATAAGAAAATTGGAATCATTCTAGGAGAGAAATGGTTTCTTAGAACAAATTCATCTACAGGAATAGCTATCATTATTGAAGAGTTATCTGAAGTAACAACACGTATAGAGATTGTATCTTATGCTGGAGGCGAGGGATTCCTTAATATTTCCTGGGGAGCGCATAAAAGTTATGTTCGAGATGTCATCTACTTCCTGAAAAGAAGAGGTTATAGTGTTAGCATATTGAAAGAGATCGATTACTTAGATAAAACGAGAATACCTAAAGAAATAATCAACAAGATTGCTTCCCTATAAAGAATCTTTTCAAAAAAGAGTAAAAATGTAAACGACTTAAGCACTTAATAGAGTTAGTTCCGTTTTTGTTATACGTGTTGTTTTATTAACCTCAAGATTTATTTAGATAATGATCTCTTTTTTCTCAAATGTCCTTAAATGTGTTGTTGCGATTTTAAAAGGTTTTCTTGATATTGTTTTTGTTGCGGTGATTTATGTGATAGAGAGAGTGGAGAGAGGTTTACGTGGAGTAGTGTTTGTTAAGAAAATTGTTAATAGTGAGATGATTGATCAATATAATAATAGGGTTATTAGATGGATTGAGTATAGGAAGGACGTGCTCTTAGATAGGTGGAGTCGATTAAGTAGTTCAAGAGCCTTAAGGCCCAAGCCTACTGAAACAATTAGAGTTAATTTCACTAGTATCATGCATAAGATTTCTGAAGATAAGTGTCCTCTCTGCGTTGAAAAGATATTTAAAGTCACCACCCGGTTCCCCCCAGAAATGCATATAGGTGATAGACTTAAACGCGGGAAATGTGTTTTATTCCCTAATTATTATCCATTCGCGCCATATCATTTGGTTGCTGCTTTACCTGAGCATCACTCAACACTGCTTAAGGACGTTCCTATAAAAGCGTTCTTTGATTGCTTATATGCATCAATAGAGTTCTTCAGGAAGGTAAATGAGGAGGATAAAGCAGCTAAGTATCCTCATATAAACTGTAATTACATGCCTCCAGCCGCAGCATCAATAGTTCATCCTCATATACAAGTTATTCTTGATTATAAACCAACAAATTACTTAGCATCTGTATTGAGGGCTAGTGAGGCGTATTTTCGTAGGTATGGAAGTAATTTCTGGGATGATTACTTAGAGAGCGAGATCGTACTTGAGGAGAGATTTATTAGTCATGGAGACGTCTTATCTTGGATTGCTTCATTCGCCCCACTAGCTAATTACGAAGTGATAGGGATCCTTAGAAGAGAGATAAGCGATTTAACTGAATTAAGTGAAAGCGAAATTTACGGACTAGCTAGAGATTTAATCCTAATGATAAGGAATCTGCAGAATAGAGCTAATGCATCGAGCTTAAATTTCTCGATATACGGGGGGCCAATTGGGGAGAATAGAAAGGATTATAGAATTCACGTGAGAGTAATAACAAGAAAGCGTATTGAACCATTCTACGTTAATGATAGAGGATTCATGGAGGTACTCCACTCAGAACCCGTTATATCGAGCATGCCTGAAGAAGTAGCTAAGATGCTTAGGTGAATCAGTTTTTCTTTTTAAATCAGCTCGTGGAGCTGAGATCGCATGGATTTGAATAAATATTCAGGATTACTAGCTATTTTATCATTTATATTTATCTTAGCAAGCTTAATTATCTCAAATATATCTTATGGATCCTCCTTCCTAATTCTTCATTTAGCAGATATATTAATCTTTATAGCAGTAATATTAGATGCGATAAAAACGCTTGGTATCGGAGATGCAATAAAATTTTTCGTTATTTCTTTCACTATCGGATTAATAATGGAGCTTAGTGGAGTACTATACGGGATTCCATTTGGTAAGTATCATTACACGAAAGTAATTGGATTAAAGATATTTGGGTTAGTTCCACTTGCTATTCCACTTAACTGGTTTCTTATCACTTATATAGCTTTTAAGATTACGAATGAGCTTACAGGATATAGGGTGAATGAATCCAGTATAATAAATTTGATTGCTTTAGCCACTTTAGATGGGTTAATAGCTACTTCATGGGACTTAATAATTGATCCAGTAATGGTATATATAATTAGAGCGTGGGTCTGGGAAACAAGAGGTGGTATTTATGGTATCCCAATAAGTAATTTTGTTGGATGGTTTATTGTGTCATTTATAATTACTCTTAACTATAGGATCATCATACGTATCGAAGGAAAGAAAGTGATTTCGACTCACGTACCAGCATTCATATACATGCAGTTATGGTTAATAATGGTAGTGGTCGCGATTATAAATAATAGACTAGATTTAATTTTAATAGGTTCTATCACGATGAATTTTATTTTAATTCTCTATGGACTAAACTATTTGAAAAGTAAAATAACTAATCCATAATAATTTCCAAACTGGTAGTGATACTTATGGCTCGGATAACTGATCTAATTAGGGAGCATGAGAAGTATAGAGGTAGATGCATAAATCTCGTGCCAAGCGAGAATGTTATGAGCTTGACTGCTAGAAAAGCTTTAATTTCTGATCTAGTACATAGGTATCATCACAAGGATTTTTATGGTGGGCAGAAATATATTCAGGAAATCATTGAGGAGACAAGGGAATTATTATCAAAACTATTCAAAGCCAACTTTGCTTTCCCAGAACCGCTCAGTGGAAATATCTCCTTACTATCTGCGATATTGGCGCTCTCTAAACCGAGAGATAAAATAGCGGTAATCTCGCCAGAGAATGGTGGATACCCAATTAACTTAGAGCCACTAGATAGAATACCTATATATCTACCATATGATGAGTCCATAGCAAATATTAATGTTGAGGAGGCAATTGATCTAATCCATAGAGAGAAACCGAAGTTAATTATTCTCGGCTCTAGTTTTATTCTATTCCCTCAACCAGTCGAAGCAATAAGTGATGTTAGTGAGGAAATTGAAGCAAAAGTAATCTATGATGGCTCTCACGTACTAGGTTTGATAGCTGGTAAGCAGTTTCAAGACCCGTTAAGAGAGGGAGCTGATGTATTGCTGGGAAGCACTCATAAAACTTTTCCAGGGCCTCAAGGTGGAGTAATCCTAACTAATGATGATGAAATAGCTAAAAAAATCTCTAAGATAGTTGGTTTCCCACCAGTACTAATTGATAATCCTCACATAAATAGGATCGCTGCGTTAGGAATTACAGCTCAAGAAATGTTGCTTTATGGCAAACAATACGCTTATACGGTAATTCAATACGCGAGAAGAATTGCTCAGGAACTATTCAATAGTGGAATAGAGATTTCATTCAAAGCAAAGAACTTTACTAATTCTCATCAAATATGGCTGAGAACAAACGAGGAATCGGGAAGAATTATGAAAGATAATTTAGAGGAAGCCAGAATAATAGTTGATACAGGAGTTAGAATAGGATCACAAGAGATCGTTAGGAGAGGTATAACAGAGAAGGAATTAATTAGAGTGGCTGAGATAATCTCAAAAATACTGAAAGGAGATAAACCAAGTAAATATAGAGATGAGGTAGAATTAATAGCATCAAAATTAAATGAGATCAAATTCTCACTAGATCAATCCTCATAATCTATCTCTTACTACAAAAGAGATAAGAAACAATAATGAACCAGTATGAAACATAGGCAATAACTCTCAGTAGCTCGGGATTCTCGTCATAACCAACTAATACCTTTAGAATTTGTCCTAGTAAACTCTCTTCAGGCAATAATAAGTGAGTACTCCAAATAGCTTCTCTCAGGATACCCATCGAATAACCAATTGACTCAAATAATTCAATGAACTCGTGAACACCATAGCAGAAGATTCCCGAAGCAATAATTAATAGAAAGATTGATGAAATCATAAAAAACCTCCTAGCAGGGATTCTCACTCCTAAAAACAATATTAAATAGCCTATGATTAATCCAAGAGAAAGTGCAATGCCTAAACCGATCATGACGCCTAATAAATCTAGATTAAAGAATACAGATAGAAATAAAACAGTCTCTAAACCTTCTCTAAAAACAGCGAAAAATGAAAGTAATAATAAACCCATTAATGATTGTTCAGAAATATAAGCACTAATCTTATTACCTATTTCACCACTCATTTTATGCGCATTCTTAGATATCCATAAAATCATATAGGTCAATATAATCGAGGCAATTATAGAGATAGTGCCCTCATAAGCTTTCTCTAATAATCCAGTTAGGTTCACTGATAGAAGCAACATGAAGATTCCAAGACCAAAACTAATCGAGATACCTAATAGCACTCCATACCAAATCCACTTGCTATAATATCTAACATCAAGAGTTCTTAGATATGCGAGTAAAATAGCAATAATTAAGATAGCTTCTAAACTCTCTCTGAGAGTAATTATTAATGTTAATATTAATACGCTCCAAAACATCTGCACTGGCTCCCTCTTTTTAATTTATAACTATGTTATAATAAAATTAATGCAAATAGAAACACATATAAATCTTGTTCATATAGCTTTCGAGGATCATAAGGTAACAGCAAAAATTTTTTATTAGATATTCGGTGTTATAGAATTCGAAAATGGTGTTACCATGGTGTAATTCAATTGCACATTCCTGATGGATTTCTAGACCCATCTATATGTATTTTAACATATATAATAATGATAGCTTACGGCATATATGCATACTATAAAACAAGGGATGTGTGGGATACCGATAAAATATCACAAATTACTGTGTTAGCATCAGGAATATTTGTAGCTCAGATGTTTAATTGGCCTATCCCAGGAGGAACAAGTCTGCACTTTGTTGGTGGAGCTTTAGCTGGGATTCTGCTTGGACCATATCTAGGGTTCTTTGTATTGTTCTTAGTTCTCTTAGTTCAATGCCTAGTTTTTCATGATGGAGGTATAACAACTTTTGGAGCTAATGTGATAAATATGGGGATTATTGATGTGCTAGTCGGTTATTTCCTTTATAGACTGAGCACCAAAATAAGTAATAGTAATAATAGCAGGATAATTGGTGCCTTCATCGGTGGATGGATGGGAATTACGGTAGCTGGGATAGCCGCTGGATTTGAAATAGGTTTATCACCATTATTTAACTATCCCATATGGATCACTGTTCCAATAATGGGCTTATTCCATTTCATTCTAGGTATTGGTGAAGGAATAATTACTGCTCTAATAATCTGGTACTTACAGAGTAAAGGTTATGAACAATTTATTCATGGGTGAGATTTATGAATAAGAAGTTCTTGATATTTCTAGCAGTATTAATACTGATTAGCCCAATATGTGGGGTTATACTTGCTGATATTGTAGGGTATCATGAACCATTAGATCTTGCGGCTGAAGCAATAGGATTGAAGGATCTTTCAGAGCAGTTGAATTGGACTCCCTTCTATGATTATAGTGTACCAGGTCTACCTCCAGAAATCGGTTACATAATATCTGGATTTATTGGAGTAGCAATAATAATGGGAATAGGTTACTTAGCTAATCTATTAATAGGGAAGAAAAAGGAGAAGGAAAAGTGAGTTTGCTAGCTAGTAGATTCCTTAATGAAATAAGCGACTTAATAGATATAGTTAATGAGGACAGGGAAGTCTCTCTGCATCCAGCTACAACCCTTATTTCGGCTCTATTATTAACATCAGCTGCATCTTTTTCAACGTCAATAAAATTCAGTTTCTTGCTTTTTTTCTTAAGCATTCTTTTATCTATCGCATTTAAGATTGATTTAATAAGAGTTCTAGAATTATTTTTAGTACTATTTCTTTTCGTGTTCTTCATTTATATGCCTCATCTTATTTATGATGGATCACCCTACATCAGAGTTATGGCAATTGAGTTGAGTGAAAAGGGATTAATTATAACTCTGGAATCTTCTCTAAGAACAGCTGTGGCTGGTATTGTTTTTCTTGTTTTCCTATCTTATCTTGGCTGGAGAAATTTGGTTATTGCACTAAATAAGCTTAGAATCCCCAAAAATCTAACTATAAGCTTCATATTCTTTATAAAGTACTTACCAATACATATTCGATCAGTATCAAACATGTTATTTGCTAGAGAATCCAGACTAATAAAAAGAAGAAAAATAAGTTATTGGAAAATACTAGCTTCAATAGCTTCAGATTTAATGATAAAATCGACTTACCAAGCTAGAAGATTTTATCTAGGTTTAAAAGCTAGGAATTTTGATGCAGTCTTTATTTCAAATAATAATCATGAAATTAAAACAATTGATATAGCTCTCTTAGTAGTATCAATAATCATTGCTCTTATCGGATACGTGAGTGTGATCTAATTGGAAGTAATACTTGAAGCTAAAGATGTCTCATATACATATCCAGGTGGAATAAGAGCACTAAGTCAAGCTAATGTATCTATAATTAGAAACAAGGTAACAGCTATACTTGGGCCAAATGGTAGCGGTAAAACAACTCTAATGATGGTTCTAGCAGGTTTACTTAAACCAGAGAAAGGAGAAGTATTACTTAACGGCGAGAACATATTCAACAACATAGATGAAGCTAGGAGAAGGATAGGTATCGTTTTCCAGGATCCAGATG
>JALWRR010000142.1 GCA_026993975.1 Promethearchaeati archaeon
ATTAGTGGAAAGGCTGATTACGCATTAGCTCCAATCGATCAAGCAAAAATGTATTCTGTAAAATACAGAAAAATATCAAGCGAGAAAGTATACTTAGTTACGACTAGAGAAAAAGAACATAGTGAGTAAATACATGATCTAATAGAATTAATAAAAAAAGAGATTAGTTGAGTCAAAAAAGGATTATTGAGTTTTTATTTTTTAGTTTTACCAAAGATTTAGCGGTGTTTATAATGAATTATGAGCTAATTATATTTGATGTAGATGGTGTTATTGCTGAAGTTGGTAAACCAGTAGAAAGAACTACGGCAGAACTATTAGTAAATCTGGAGAAAAAAGGTTTAAGGATAGCTTTTGCATCAGGTAAAAATATTTCATATCTACTAGGCCTAGCCAGAGGTATTGGATTATCTAAACCCTTAGTGATTGGTGAGAATGGATGCGTTATTTTTGATTCAATAACATTGAGAGAAATAAGGCTTGCTAAGAGGACAAGAGAACTAGATATACTTGAGAAGGAAATCATCAAAGTTTTTAATGATCAGATCTGGCTCCAACCAAATCAAGTACAATTAACAATCTTTCCTAAGGATCTAGAAAAAATTAACGAAATAAAGAATTTCCTGATAGATTTTATCAGTAAGAACAATATTAAGGATTTAGATACCTACATTCATGTGGATGCTATAGATATTTTACCTAAAGGTGTAAACAAGGGAAGCGCCGTGCAAAAAATAATGGAATTGTACAATATTAGTAGAGACGATATAATAGCTGTGGGGGATTCAGAGAGTGATATACCAATGCTACTGAAAGCGGGTTTACCCATTTGCATAGGTGAAAAGATAAGATTAGAGAGATGCAAGAGGTTCAATAATATTAGGGAAGCATTAAATTACTTGGGGAGATATCTATGAACTGTGAAATATACGTTCTCGGGTTGCTTAAATTTCTTGATGATAAAGTAGTGTTTAGTGATACTGAATTAGAGGAAATTAATGAAGCAATTCAAAAAGAATTAATTGGCAGAAAGATATTTCTAGAGATAAGGAGGAATCAGGCCTTTGAATCATATCATCTAGCCATAGATAGTTTAAAAAAATTATATGGTTTAGAGATCCCATTAACAAAGGCCATTATGCATTATTATCACCATAGAGTAATTCTATATTTCAAACTAAGAAATATTCATTCATTTAAAGATCTAAGAAGTGTTAGAAGGCAAATAATGCAACTTGCAAATGATATCATTAGAGGAACTATTCAGGAATCCATAAACACTTTAGTTAATAAGGGAAAAGTTAATGAGGCAGGAAAAATTGAATTCTTTTATACATACCCATTAATCCTTATGAGTAATGCTGGGAAATGTGAAGGGAATTTTCTACCATTCTTAACTCAAATAAGCTCTCTGACTTTCGAAATAATAGAACCGGCATTATTTAAACCAACCGGAAATAAACTAATGGTCAGAATAAGCATACCTAGTACAATTATATGCTCTAAATCTAAAATAAATCAATCGACAATCAGAGACGTTATAAATGCAATTTATCAACACTGTCTATACGAGAAGAAAATTATAGACGTGAAGCGCGGCGATTTCGAAAATAAGTTAGATGAATCCAATCTAGTTAAATTATGGGAGCACATGCTTGACACTATGGGAGGAAGACCGATAGATATTTCTTTTGCAAAGCTAACTCATATTTCTTATTTCCTAGCGTTAATAGCAATCATAATATCAATAATAAGCATATTACTGTCACTTTACTAATCTATAAAATTACTATGCTCTTTATAATCGCGTTAAAAAATTGTCAACCTCTAAATCATTATTCAAAATCTCAGCATTAAATCCATTTTTTTGCGTCCCAATGTATCCAAGAAGCAACCTTTCTACTGTAATGAAAAAAGATATGAATTAATTTTCAGTGAAGTTCGGCCTCATCATCCATAATAAATGTCAGTGGTGCTAGGGTTCATCAGCAGTGCTACTACTACTTCACTTCTTTTTTCAGGAAATAACCAAATGCTCATATAGGTTAATTAAGTGAAATTAGATCATTATATTGCTCTCAACACTTCTTTATCGATGTAATTAGTTTTAATCTTATCTAGATTAATATATTAAAAAGATTATTTTGAACTAACAATAATAGATTTAATTAAACTCAGCCCATATTCCTTAAGATATACAAGATAAGTTATTGCTGTACATAACGTCAATATTATTAGCGATGGTTCTACGATTATGGAAAGCCATAGATTGTTATATGGATTGGGTATGTATTGGCCTGGGGGATTAGCTAGCATATAGAGATTAGTTCCGATCATAGCTATGAAATAACTTATCAGGATTAACCATCCAACCCATTTCATAAACTTATACTTGTTCAGGAAGTTCTCTGGCCAGTAGATATAAAGAATAAGCAATAATACTCCCCAAGTAAGCAATAATAAGTGCCAGTGCCCAATATTATAAGCTAGCTCAGCCCAATCATATAGAGGGTCTCTAAAGGCTAGTGGGAAGAAGACTGGTTTTCTAAGACTTATAGCTGTGATTGCTCCAGGTATCGCTACAGCAACCCATATAGCGATATTCCCCATGATTAATGCTGGTCTAAGAAAGGTTCCTTTCTTCACCATGAAACTCAACAATAATGTAGCTATAATCAACAATATTGCGGCTGGCGTTATTATTAGGTGTGCGATTTTCCCGTAGAAAGTGACTGCGTAAGATGCTAGAGCCATAACTAGTTGACCAATAATCGTTAAGTAGTACAAGTGCTTCAAACTAATGATCTTTAAGATCTTCTTATTCTCATCTACACCACTTATCGCTAGAGCAAGGAGGAATATTAGTGTCACAGCAATAGCTATCATTGCGTGTTCGTGAGACGTTAAAGCTCTCCAGAAAATACTTTCCTCCCCCAGATCTGGATTAAATCTAGAGTTAATTAGTGCATGTAGGAATTCATCCCTGTAATGCATATAGCTGGATCCTAGCCATGCTCCCCAAATAGATCCAATTAACAATAATACGCCGGATAGCCATATATTCCATTCTAGTAGATTCTTTGGTCTAAATTTCATTAGTATTATAAGTCCTATAAAGAAATAGATCGTTAACCCCGCTAGGAATGTTCCATGCCAGAAAAAGTTTCTATCAAAATAA
The DNA here is from genome assembly GCA_026993975.1 of Promethearchaeati archaeon. GTDB lineage: Archaea > Asgardarchaeota > Njordarchaeia > Njordarchaeales > Njordarchaeaceae > Njordarchaeum. The sequence continues at coordinate 3,179 of JALWRR010000142.1, forward strand.
TTATAGAGAATAACGCTAACTGAAACAATAATTGCTCCAATAGAAGCTAAATCAAGAATAATATCTCTTAAGTCCTCTGATAGATATAATCCACTAAAAATTATTAATGTAGCGTACAAAAAGATTATAAATACAGAATGGTAAACGAAAGCGATTCTGCCTAAATAAAAATTATCATAGCTCTCATTAACAATCTCTGCAGCGTTTTTATCTGGGTTATATCTTGCTCCAGGAAGCTCCGCTGGTAAACCTAAGGCGATTCTTACTGGTTTAAGTGAAGGGGATAAGAGTATATAGAATCCGACAACTAAGACAAATAATGTAGCGACTATAAACATATGTCTCTTAATATGTTTCATCATAAGCACGCTCAGAAAATTTTATTAAAAAGCAGTTATAGATATCAAAAGATTAAAAAATATGTCTCATATTTCAATAAAGTGCATATAAAGTATAAACAGAGAAAAATAATAGCGTTTTAGAGAAAAAAGTTAGTGATTATAATGATCAGAGATAATACTTATAGAGCCTTAATAGTATTTTTCTTTCTAGCACTGCTACTTATTCTACCCTTATATTACTCGGGACTAATCATGTCAAGCTCTGATTTAAGCGAAATTGATCTCGCTATATATTCTGGTGATGGTGCTTATGGTGTCGGGGTCAATTACTTAGTGAAGTTCGCTGAGAGTAAGGGTTTCTCATACATCAGAATTACAGAGAAAGATAT
>JALWRR010000143.1 GCA_026993975.1 Promethearchaeati archaeon
ATATAAAGCGATTAATCAAGCTCCAGATCAAGTACAATGTCGTGATGAGGCTCGTTACGCTTCTAACCTGACTTCTAGTCGTGTCTAATGGCTGTGAGGTGATGCCTATGAAATAGTGCGGGCATTCCATTTTTCGCAAATATTTCTAACGTTAAATCATATCTATCTAAAACAGTAATTCCTGTTAATAACTCTAAATTGACTTTCTGAATACTTTTAAGCACATTATATACAAGTAATGTATTAGCTTGCGTTTCTTCAATTACTTTCTTAATCTCTTCTATTTTTCCTCTACCAAATAATGTAGCTGCCCTTGGAACTTTTTTTATTTGTATTATCTCACCAGCAAGAGTATATCCAGCTGCTATCGCTAGTTTTTTAAATTCATTTAACTTGAATCGCCAATACTCTTCTTTTGGCCGTCTTAGCATGGCAATAATAGCATTATTTAACGTCATTGCCTAGCCCCTCTAGAAAAACATCATTAGCGGCAATTCTTCTCTCACTTAAACATGATTCAATTTCTTATTAAAATTGAAAATTATTAAACACTATTTTTTAAAAAACAACGTTGTTTCCCTATATCTTAAAAAGATTACCTCGCTAATAATATAAGAGTTAGAAAAAGCATAAACAAGCAAAGATTTTGTTTCGTAAAGAGTTAGATGCGTGGTAAAAATGAGCCTTAATATAGAAGACTTAAATGACGAGCATGGTTTCTTTTTGGTAAAATTAGCGAGAAAAGCAATAGAGAATTTTCTTGAAAAACATGAAAGAATTAATATCCCTCCAAATACACCACAGATACTCAAGAATAAAGCAGGTGTCTTTGTAACGCTGAATAAACTACTTAATGGAATAGAGGAACTTAGAGGGTGCATAGGTTATATTTTACCCATTAAACCATTAGTAGAAGGCGTTATAGATGTGGCAATTGCCGCTGCTACAGAAGATCCTAGATTTCCTCCTGTGCTCTTTAATGAAATGGATGAGATCGTAGTAGAAGTGACTGTATTGACACCGCCGAGAAAGTTAGAAGTAACGTCTCCTCAGGAATATTTAGAGAAAATTAAGATTGGTAGAGATGGATTATTATTGAAGTATGGTTCAATATCCGGCACTCTGCTTCCTCAAGTACCAGTTGAATTTGGTTGGGACGTTAAGGAATTCTTGGATAATCTATGTTTTAAGGCTGGTTTACCATTTAAATGCTGGGAGAATTTAGATATAGAGATTTATTCTTATCAGGGAATCATTTGGAAAGAGAAAAAGCCAAGAGGCGAAATTATTAGAATTGATTTATCTAAGCACGCAAAACGAGATGGGTAAAAGCATGATTCAGAGAAATCACTTAAAAATCGTTTTTATTCTTGCTGATTCATCACTAGAGCTGATACCAAGACCTCTACATAACGATCCAATTATCAAGAAATACGCTCTTAGAAAAAGAAAACCTCCAAGTGAGTTAATACTAGATGCTACGTATCATTATAAACCAATTAACAAGTCGGATTTACCAGATAAACACAAACGTGGAAGACCAGATATTGTTCATAGGGCTTTGTTAACTATACTAGATTCACAATTAGCAGTCGACTTTAATGTAGATATCTACGTTCATACGATAGATAATAAGCTTATCTGGATTAACCCTAACGCCAGATTACCTAGACACTACGCTCGTTTTATAGGTCTAATGGAAACGCTTCTCACTAAAAAAGAGATTATCGATAAGAAAACTAGAACTGCTCTCCTAAAAATCATTCCAATGCACCTTCGAGAAATCATTGTAGCATACGATAAATATATTGTGATAGGTTTCTCGAGATTAGGGAAACTAGTACCTGACCTTGATTTATTTACCACGGATATTGTGAGAAAAGCATTAAGAGACAAAAAGAAAGCTTTGATAAACGTGATTGGGTGCTTTCCTTCAGGGCATTTTTCAAATACGGTTAGAGATATTATCGATGTACTCGTAGCTATTTCTACTAGATCTTTAACTACAAGTTATACTCTTTGCAAAGTAATCAATTCTTATGAAAGATATTTTTCAAGAACTTACTGATTGTTTCTTTTTTATCACATAAAGTCCCGTAAAGTGACGCGAAAACGCTATTTCACTGCATAAATCTAAAAAATATGCATTTTGCAGCTTCAATGCCTTATTTCTTGAATTTAGAATTAAATGATTTATTTCAAATTCTGATACATATGGTAATTTCTCTATAAATTCTATTACTTCAGAACCATTCTCCTTTATATCTAGATCTAAAATACATAGATCTAGATCTATAGTTTGTATGCTATCACGCACAAGATATCTTTCTCTATCTTTTAAAAATGCACCGAGAGAAGAAACATACATATAAGCTATTAAGCTATTCTTATATGAAATTAAGATTTCATCAAAAAACATGTACGCCCGATTTGTTTTATCTCGTTTTCTAATAAAAGAAATATATGCGTACTCAGATACTGGCAACAAGTCGTTATATTCCAAGTACAATACAGTATCCTGTAAGCTGGGATTTATTGCTATTGCATCAGAAGGCAATATAACAGGTCCTAACTTAATCCAACTTTTTATTAAATTACTATTTCTTATCTCTTTTTCATACTTTAAAATAAAATTAGACGTAAACACAACTTTGATTGATGTATTTAATAACAAATTATAAACTTTTTTTCCACAGCTTGAAATCTCCCTCGCATTCTTATAAGGATTAATAATTATGGTTAGTCCATCTGGCAGTACTAGCATAAACCCGTGTTTCATTACTCTCAGAACTCTAAGAACACCAAACAACGAAATCACTTACATTATAGTCTCTGATCATTTATTGATTATTGCTGTATTAAATATTACTTTGAGACATTCTAAATGAACACTTTTCATCAACTAATCTATTACCTATCAGTGATATAAATGTTTAGAGCACGCGGAAAAAAGGTTATCTTAGATGATATAGGTTCACCAATGGTTGAGGAGGGATTATTGATTGGGTTAGCTATAATGATATTCATAGCTATACTAGCAATCATTTCAGATTTATTGAAGTGGGTTAATGAGCTCTACAAGCAGATAGCTAATAACCCAGCAACACTTTTCTCATACGTTTCATTAGGGGTTTTGCAATCAAATGCAACTCTAGATGACTATATAAATTCATGGACAAAATTGCCTATTAAGGCTATAGAATGGCTCAAAGAGATATTTACGATAATCGTTTACATGGCTGGAATAATCGGCGGAATAATGATTGTATGGGGGGCAATTGAGTGGGCAACTGGATATGATGATACTCGTGGTAAGAGAAATATAATTCGTGGCGCTGTTCTAATGCTAATTGCTTTAGCTCCAGCGATTATAATCTATTAAAAATAAGAATCAAGGAACCCGTCTTCACATGGTAAAAAATATGATAAGTATTCATAATACGTATTTTATTATTTTAATTCACTTGATTATGAATCTAATTTTTATCTCCTTAATAAAAAAGAAAGTAGATCTATTTAGATGCTTATTAATTACAGCATATGAAAGCCCAATGTTAGGCATTCTGTTATCAACAATATATCTCAGTACTGGATCCTTGAAGGATGTAATTATGCTTTATAGAGATTATAAAACTAAAATAAAGTGGCATATGTGTAGCCGTGAGCGGAATGATGGGAACGCTTTTTTAAAGAAAGATGTATTTGATTTCTTCAACGATACTTTAATTCAAGACAATGTTAAGAAGATCATTATAAATCCTAATACCACATTAATTAATTTCAATGACTTTATTAAATCTATTGACATAATCAATGCTTTTGAGGAAAATTATTTAAATGAACTTGATGATAAAACATCTATAATAATTTTCACTCACTTCTTTCTACCATTTATTGT
>JALWRR010000144.1 GCA_026993975.1 Promethearchaeati archaeon
GGATTACAGGAAATGGTCGATTAGAGCTCTTTACTTAATCTTGATAGTTTTATTTCTAATCTACGCATACAAATTAAAGCAATGGGAGGTAACTAAGGACTTTCTAACAAAGTTTATAGAGTATGAGAATGGCGGACTACCAAAAGCTTTCTAGAGGTGATTTAGTAATGAGTAAGGCTCGTGAAAGGGTAAAGATAACGCATTATCGGATTACTATCCTAAGGACGATTATTCAGCTAATATCGTTTATTCTCATATTTGGAGGTGCATTTGGGTTAGCGGCGACATTCATAGTGCTTCCAATAATGGCTCCAGCGGGTAATCCATATACAACGGTAATGGGGGCTTGGCAACTAATGGAATTAATGTTAACTGCAGCTATTTTTCCTTTTCTCGCTTTAGCAATAATATTAATAGGGTCAATTACATTAGGTAGAACTTTCTGTGCGTGGGTTTGTCCATTTGGTTTTATAAGCGATATAATATCTTATGTTGGCAAGAAAAAGTGGGTTCCAAGAAAAACAAATCAGAGTTTATTCAAGTTTTCAGTCTACGTTGCTCTATTCTTCCTGTTTATCGATTTCTCTATTGCTTATAATCAAGCCGTAGGAAGGAGTATTTATTCATATTTCGGCGAGTTTTATAGGGAACCATCATCAATAATAGAGCCAACAACGATTTTATTCAGCTTATTATTCTGGTACTTTTATTGGGGTTTATACCCTAGAAATATTGATGCATTATGGAACCTTATTCATTATTCACCGTTCTTCTGGTTCAGAATATCCGTATTAATTCTCGCTATATTGGTGAACTATTATGTTCCTCGATGGTGGTGTAGATGGGTTTGTCCACTAGGCGGTTTAATGGGAATTGGAGCGAAATACAAGTTACTTAAAGTTTATGTCGATCCAAAGATATGTCTAGGAGCTCAATGCGGTAAATGCACAAGAGTTTGCCCCATGGGAATAAACGTACTAGATTATGTCGGGAAATATATTGATAATCCCTTATGCACAACATGCTTAATGTGTATGGATGTTTGCCCATATAATGCAATAAAAGTCAAGATTTAGCTTCTTCTAGCAATTACAACCCCTATTATTTTTTCTAACGGAAAAATGTGGAATGCGTAGTTATCAACCCGAATAACAACAGTGTTTATTTTATTTGCGCCAAATAAATCAATCATGCTTAATATCTTACTTACTATTTCTCTAACGAATACTGCTAGAAGGCTCATGTTATCTGTTTCAGGGACAGTAGAGTGAACTATTAATCCCTCATAATCAATAATCATTGTAGCTAGACTATTTTTAACAAAGCTACTTAGTTTTGTGATTAGATCGTTTAATGTTTCATTTAGTTTATCTGCCATTATGATTACCCCAACTTTTCTTTAATTCACTCATAAGCAAATCATATTCCTCTAGATCCGCTCTAATTATCCTTAATCCCGCAGCCTTAAAAGCGAATATAGGCCAGATTATCTCTGGATCATTATAATGGATTATACGTACATAAAACTTCTCGTTGAATACATTAATTACACCTAGAAATGATAAATTATCGAGAAGTAAGATGGATTCATGAATAATGTTAACTAGATCAATAAGTCTCTCTTTTTCTGAGTATGATGCTAAATCAAGGTAATTTAAATCTCTATCAAGTACAATGATGCTGATGGGGTTCTCTCTTATGAACGGATAAGCTGCTAAATGATATCCAGTGCTATGGAGAACCTCGTAATTACCTCTAATTCTCTCTACACTAAGCTCATTAACTATAGCTGGTATATCAAGAGCAAAAATTCTTATTTGGGGATGTGAGAGTGTCCCCTGAGTTATTATCCTAGATTGAAACGTAAATATGATTCGATTGAATCCCATACTTAGCAGTCTTAGCGCTTCATTTATTAATGTTTTAAAAGCCTTATGTAAATTCTTCACACCGACATGAACGAGGTCAACATGTCGTTTATCTAATACGATCGCTTCTTCATAGACATCTATAGGCAAAATCGCCTTATTAGCTTTCTCTATATCAAGCGATGATAATTTAAGACGTAAACTGCTAGGATCACTAAAAAAGACCCTAGATCTAATTAAGGTCCCTGCTTTGTAATTTTTCAAACAGAATTTGCAAATTTTCCCCTTTTTCTCCTCGATAGTGGAGAAATTAGAGGTAAAAAAGATATAGTTTCTTAAACAACCATTCCATCTTAAGTATAAATGCATGCTATCTCGATGCCTCCGCGATTCTCTCTATCTCTAACTTCTTCTTAATAGCATAGCTATCAGCGCTATTTCTTGACGCATATATAAGTTCCTCTGCTAAGCACTCAGCAATCGATAAAGGAGATGAAACAGATCTCCTTCTAGCGCCAGAAACAATATATTTTAATGCGAGATCCAGTCGTCTCTGTGGAGCAATATCAACAGCATATCTTCTAACAACACCACCCTGCCTAATCTCTACTGTCTCCTCTCTAGGAGCAGCATTCTCTAAAGCTCGAACAAGAACTTGTATTGGGTTCTCGCCAGTTCTCTTTTCAATAATTTCAAAAGCTTGCTTAACTATCTTCAGCGCTGAGAATTTTTTACCACCCATAGACCCAGTTTTTTTAGTACCTTTTTCTCTACCAGGAGACAATAACCTATTTACCAATCTTTCAACAACGGGTACATTAGCCTTACTAAACCTGGTTTTTTCATGTCTACCAAATGTATGCGGTAAATAAACGGGTTTTAGGTTAATGTAGGCACGCAAACCCGGATCTCGGACAGTTACTCCCTCGTAGCTCCACTTACCGAATAATTTAAGTGCAGGAACTAAGTTGGTTTCGGTTTCCCCAGACTCCTTCGGAGATGCTTTCTCATTCACCGACATAATATACTCCTCTAGCAAATTAAACTCATCTTAGATTCTTTAAGCCTAAATTACTACACAATTCGCAATAACGATATTTAAAGATTAATGGAAGGATTAAAGCAAATAGGGAACAGTATCATTATAAATATATTGCAGTAGGTTCTGCGCTCTAAGAACTCTACTTAAGACTCAGAAATAGGAATCAGGTATTACTAGACCTTTAGAATAAAACTCATTATCTTCAATAGACTAATATAAGTAATCGATGTGATTAACTAGAAATTAAAAAGCAGAAATATTTTAGATATGATTTCCATTTGTTCTAGGTCCATTTCTCCTTTATGGATCTACCGTCTCTCCTTCTGTTTTCTGCCAGTTATTAGCTCTTCTAATGCAATACCATTGACCTTAACAACCCTAAATTTCACGCCCGGTATATCTCCCATGGCACGTCCCTGGCTACCTCCTATTCTCTCGATGATTACTTCATCATGCTCATCTATGTATAATAGCGCTCCGTCTCCTGGAGCGAATGCTGTTACTACTTTACCGTTTTTCTTTAGTTTTACTCTGACAGCTTTTCGTAATCCGCTACATGGTTTTCTTGCTTCTATCCCTACTTTCTCCAGTACGATACCGCTTGCTTGCGGTGCTCCTTCGAGAGGATCGACTTTTTCATCCAATCTTAATATTCTTCTTCTGTATTCTGTATCTGCCCATCTTTGTTTCTTTCTTTTCCTTTTTAAAACTCGAGCAGCGTATTCCCCTCTAGGCGATTTCGTCACCATGATATTCCCCTATCTATGTGTTTTATAATTGAGATAATTAAGCTTACATACCTTCATATCTGGTGATGTGTGAATAGTTTAAATTTTTCTATTCAAAAGAATGCCCGCACTATTTCATGAACATCACCTCACAGCCATTAGACACGACTAGAAGTCAGGTTAGAAGCGTAACGAGCCTCATCACGACACTGTACTTGATCTGGAGCTT
>JALWRR010000145.1 GCA_026993975.1 Promethearchaeati archaeon
CTTTATATCTTAGTTTTTATGGTTTTATTATTCTTCTTATTGCCTCTAATGTGGCTCTTACTTTTGATAATTTTATATCCCTCAAGATGAGATCTATCTTATTTATCTCGTTTTTACCTAAGTTGAAATCAAATGTTTTTAATAGATCCTTCACATGCTCCTCTTTCTTCACCCCAACTATGGGAACTGCTCCTTTCTCAATAAGATATCTTAACACGATATTGATCGGTTTAACTCCTTTTTCCTGGGCTATTTCATGGAGAGTTTCTATCAATGGAGTGATTTTTCTCATATTTATTGGAGTGAAGATTATGCTTATTCTCCTCCAAATATCTTTCGGCAACTCTTTCTCATTATATTTACCTAAAACAGCTCCTTGATCTAGAGGACTATAAGCTACTAGGGTTATGTCGTTGCTTAAACAGTATTTCAGTAACCTTTTTTCAGCATCTCTCTTCAATAAACTGTATTTTACTTGATCAGCTGAAACCTTACCATCAGTGAGTTCATCGAATTTAATTAAGCGTTTTAAGCCGAAGTTACTTACTCCTATAGCTCTGATTAATCCAGATTCATACAGTTCATTAAATGCTCTAGCTGTCCAACTCATCGGTATGATCGGGTTTGGCCAGTGAACGTAGTAAAGATCAATGTAATCGGTTTTTAATCTAGCTAAACTATTCTTAATCGCTTTCATTACTCCCTTATATGTTAAGTGATTTGGCAGTACTTTAGAAGCAATAATTATGTTTTCTCTTAAATCCCTTGAAAATTCGCCTAGTAATTTCTCGCTCTCACCGCCTCCATACACTTCAGCCGTATCAAAGAAATTGATTCCTCCATCTACAGCTGCTCTAAATGCTTTTTCTAAGTCTTCTTTAAAGTAGCTTTCCCCATAGCCCCATGATTTAGATCCCCACTGCCAAGTCCCTATCCCAATCTTAGAGATTTTAATGTTTGTTTTACCCAGCTTGGTGTAATCCATAGCTCTCATCACTCCTCTATTCCCCATGGAATGTATTACATTATATCTTATTATAGATGAATATTTATTGCTTCATTGATTTATACATTTCTCTCTCTTTATTAAATACCTCTTTAGGTATGCTGTGGGAGGCTCCCAGTAGTTTAGATAGTATATAAATTTTAGCTACTCTCTCCACTCTTAGCAATATATTTAGTGCTTCCTCAGGGTCTTTTCCGCATGCAAGCAATCCATGATTAGATAATAGGACTGCTTTCTTGTCCTTCAATGCAAATAATATTGTTTGCTAGATCTATTGTCCCTGGAACAGCGTACTCAGCCACTTCTATGTCTCCACCAGTATACATAGTTGTTTCATCCATTATCATGGGTATTTTCTTTCTAGCTACAGCGAAAGCTGTCGCATATGTAGGTTGGGCAATTATTATTGCGTTAATATATCTTCTAGCATTATATACCGCTACGTGCGTGGTGAAATCTAGGGTAGGTTCATTATCGCCCTCAATTATATTTCCTGTAGTATCCATTACTATTAGGTCGCTTGGCTTCATGGTGTAAAAGGGTATGTTTTTAGGAGTTATTATCATTAAGTTTTCTTCTATTCTTGCGCTTATACTTCCAAATGATTCAACTGTTAAATCTCTATCTAACAGTATTTTACCTAGCTCTATGATTAGCTTTTTAATATCATCGTACATGAATTCTCCCTCAACATGTTTAGCAATTATTTATATGAAAACGTTTTTAAAACCTTATTCAATGAATTAGAATTACAAATCTTCCACGAAACATGCTTAATCACTCTAGAACTCTGATATATACTTTGTAGTATCAATGAAATAGAATTAGATACGTTCTCTAAGATAGGTAATAGCAAGATTGTGATTTTCTATCTTTTAATTTCAGTTACTATTGTGGTAACTAAATTTAAAACTATGTAAATATTTATGAAATATCATATTCTATTAGGGGATAAATATGAATGAAACAGAAATCAAAGTTTTAATTTTGATTTCGCGTTTAAAGAATGTTAAAACGAGGGATCTCGCTAATAGTTTAGGTCTCAGCTATTCACGTGTTTTCCAAATACTAAAGAAGCTTGATAATTGGGGGCTGGTTAAGTTACATAGGGGGCGTGTTGAGGCAGTACCTTTTTTCTCCGACATGATACTTCAGATAGATAATAAGTATGGATTGATTCACGTTCTAAAGGGAAGTACACCAGTCATTTTATCAAGGATATTCGAAAGTAAGGAGTCTCTTCAGGTGGCTCTTGAAACAGGTCTTTCAGAGAAGTATGTCAGGAGAATTCTTAATGATTTAACATTAAGAGGTATCGTGATTAAGGATGATAATAAGTATCGCTTGGTGGATGATGCATTAATAAGGTTCCTTGTTCTACAATTCTCTAGATTTATAGAGGGTATAGAACCTGAATCTAATGTCGTGTATAGAGATAATTACTACATTATAAAAGAAGTCCCCAAAGGATTTGAAGCACGCGGAGTTAAAACGGCTTTTAGTCTTTATCCAAGATATGGAGTAATTATTGATACTCCAAAGGATTACTATATCTATCCTCCTAAAAACTTAAGCGATGAAGAGGTTATAGTGCATTCTCTGCTTGTAGCTAAAACGAAGTACGAGAATACTCTTGTAGCGCTTCTTTATGCAAAATTGTACTACGTTCTAGATCACGAGAAACTTTATGTCTACGCGAAGTGGTTTAATCAAATAGAGAAATTATCGAGGACAGATAATTATTTGTCTGGAACAGAATACCCTATCTTTCTCTCATGGAAGGAATTTAAAAAACTTGCAGAAATGTATAATGTAGACATCACCCCATTCGAAAAAAGGCATTTCAGCGAGAAAGTATTCAAAGAGATAGGTAGCGAGCTTGATAGAGAGTTAGAAATATTTGTTTTCGGCGGCGCTGTAATGGTTCTTAGAGGATACAAGATTAGTACAAAAGACGCTGATATAGCATTACTAAGAAGAGAAGACTTAGAAACGCTGGATAAAGCACTACGTAAACTGGGTTACGATCTTAAATCATCTGGGAAATTTAAAGTGTACGAAAAAGGGAAAGTCTCTAGAATTGATTTATATCTAGGGAGAATAGGAGAAATAAAACTCTCGGAAAAAATGCTGGAACGCGCTGAGGAAAAAAAGTATGGTAAATTAACCGTAAAGTTATCTAGTGATACAGATTTACTCTTAGCAAAATTAGTATCTGGACGACCACGAGACATTGAGGATGCTAAAATCATAATTATGAGAGGATCAATTAACTGGAACGCGTTTATCAACGAGTTACTTGAGCAAGAAGAGATTTTAAATAAGCATTTCTGTATTAGCGTCTACATAGCGTTAAAAGAAATAGCACAAACAGAGAAAATACATATCCCGTATCTCAGAAAACTTAAAACAATAGCAACCTCTCACGCTGTTTTATATGCATATAAAGAACTCGGCTTAAGGAACCCACGAGACATTGCAAAGCTACTAGAAGTATCTGAAGAAACAATAAGACGAATTCTTCGAAGAAAACAAGCATCAAAAAATAATTAATGTGAAAAAATTACTTAGTAGAGAGATGACATCATGACACTCGTGGAACGTATCGAATGCTTTTCTAAATTAATATTTCCTTATAACAGCTTCACCTGGATCATTTTTAATAACAAACGAAGCTTTTAAGTTAGACTCAGAAATAATCTTCCGCCACGCATCCTTATTATATATGCATCCTGGGTCTGGTGCTAAGTAATCACCAAAATAAGCGTAGGCTCTGGCTCTACAGCCGCCGCAAACATACTTGAACGGGCAGTTAGCGCAGGCACCCTTAAGAAGATCCCTATTC
>JALWRR010000146.1 GCA_026993975.1 Promethearchaeati archaeon
CGATCCCGCTCAGATAATCTGACACCGGATAAAAGACTCTCAATTATCTTTTCTTCCAATGGTTTCTCTTTATTCTCCTTCTTTTTTTCATCGTTTTCCTCCAAATTTAAACACCCTAATATTCCTAAATAAAAGAAAACACTTTGTAAAGAATACTATTTATTTACTTAATTTAAAATGAAAATTTAATAATAATTTAAGGATTGTCCCACATTTTCATACTTATTAGAGGTGAAAACGTGATTTCTAGCTCTAACTGCATGCAGAAAACCTCAACGAACATAAGTAAGAAGCTAAGAGAGGCATTATATAGAGAGAAAAAAGAGTTGTTGGAGTTCTATAAGCGCATTAACCTAGTTCCAGACTACATACTAGAAGCTTTTATCCGCGTCCCTAGAGAAGAGTTTGTTTTACCTAAATACATAAAATATGCGTATGTTGATGAACCATTACCGCTCATTGATAATGCCACGATATCTGCTATAAGTATGTCTCTACTCTTAATAAAGTATTCTGGCATTAAACAAGGAGATGAAGTATTAGAGATAGGCACAGGCAGTGGATATCAGGCAGCATTAATCGCGGAAGTCGTTTGTCCTAGGAATAAAAAAGGTGAATTAATCGCACTTGAGAGGAAACCTGTATGCACAATCGAGATCTCTAGAAAACTATATGAATTAGGGTTAAGTAACTTAAGGAAACTATGCTACTTAAAATGTATCGACATTAAACATGGTGATGGATCTTTAGGTTGGCCTGATAAAGCGAGAAAATTCGATGCAATAATCGTTACCGCAGCTGGAAGCGAGATACCTCCTCCTTTAATTAAGCAACTTAAAATAGGGGGTAGATTAGTAATGCCGATAGGCACTGGATTTTGGCAAAAATTAGTTCGATTAGTTAAAGTAGGAGAGAACGAAAATGACTATGAAATTGAACATCTAGAAGATGTTAGGTTTGTGCCTCTTAGAGGCAGATACGGCGTAGAAAAATAAAAATGAATGGGTATTATCCTAGCTTTCAAATCCAGCTAGCTTTAGAAGATACTTCCACTCTTTCATCACTCTATCCTGTATAGTTTTTATGAGATCATCTCTCCTAACAGGCTTGAACAGGTGTCTAAATCTTCCCTGAAGCTTTAAGTACTCTTCAACGGGAATTATTTTATCTGGGTTCTTCGCTAGATAAAGGCTCTGACCAGTAATCTTAAACTCTCGAGTCTCTGGATCAAATTCCCATAAGGGATGTAGGCAAGTATCTGTAGCAAGTTTTGAGATTCTCATTGATAATGATGGATCAAAGCGCCAACCTCTATCACAAGTTGAAATTGCGTGAATGAAACTTGGTCCATCATACTCAACCGCCTTTCGAACTTTCACGACGAAATCTTGCCAGTAGTAAGGATTCACTGTCGCGACATATGCATTCATGTGCGCTGCAATAATAAATCCTATCGGTTTCTTCCATTGTGGTTTACCTGGAATCACTTTTCCTGCGGGAGAAGTTGTTGTGGCTGCAGCGAAAGGTGTTGATCCGCTTCTCTGGATACCAGTATTCATGTAAGCCTCATTATCATATAGCACATATGTGAATTTGTGACCTCTCTCAATAGCGCCGCTAAGCGCTTGTAAACCTATATCATATGTTCCTCCATCGCCTCCGAATACTATAACTGTTGGCTCTTCATCTTTCCATACTCCCTTCTTCTTAAGGGCCTTGAAGGCTGCTACTACACCAGAAGCGGTAGCAGCTGCATTTTCGAAAGCATTATGAATCCATGGTCTTTTCCAAGCTGTGTATGGGAAGATCGTTGTTGCTACTTCTAGACAACCCGTTGCATTAACTAATACTGTATTTTCAGGATTAGGTACTGCTTTCAATGTCAACTTAACAATTATTGGGGCTGCGCATCCTGCGCATAATCTATGTCCAGGTAAAATATAATCAGGTTTCTTAGCTATTTCAATAGGGGTTGGAACCCATTTCTTCTGCATCAAGATTCACCTCCTATTCTCTCACACCAAGATATTTGCGGATAAATGGCTTAACAGTGCCTTTGCTAATTCCTACAAGCTCGTCGAAAGCTTCTCTGAACATTTCTGGTGGTGTATCTCTGCCACCTAAACCAAATACGTAGTTGACGACCTTTGGTCTCGATTCTAACTCGTATAGTGCAGCTCTAGTTTCTATAAACAATGGTCCACCCATCATCCCCTGATCCTGTGCTCTATCGAATACACCAACCACTTTTACATGCTTTAATTTCTCCATAATATCCCTATATGGGAATGGTCTGAATAATCTCAACCGCAGTAATCCAATCTTTATGCCTTCCTCTCTCATTTCATCTATGACATATCTCATTGTTCCTGGGGCACTACCCATAGCGACTACTGCGATCTCTGCATCGTCTAGTTTATATGGAACTGTAACACCATCACCATACCTTCTTCCACTTAATCTTGCGTACTCCTCATGAACCTCTTTCACAACATTATAGGCATTCTGCATGGCTAATGATTGCTGTCTCTTATGCTCGAAATAGTAATCATATAGATCTAGTGGTCCAAAAGTCACTGGTACGGGGTTCTTAGGATTAAGGGATAACTCAACTTCTTGGCCCATTAATTTTATTTTAGCTGGTTTTCTTGGTCCACCAAGGAACTTTTCTCTAACTACACTTGGATCCTTAAATACTTTGACTTTCTGAGCTGTGTGGCTTATTAAGAAGCCATCAAAGCTAACTATGACCGGGAGCAATACGTTTGGGTTCTCAGCAATCTTGAATGCTTGTATGACTGTGTCATAGACCTCCTGAGCATCCTCACAGAAAAGCATTACCCAACCAGCGTCTCTTACATTCATAGCGTCTGTGTGGTCACAGTGAATATTAATAGGTCCACTAACAGCTCTATTAGCTACAGCCATAACGATGGGTAACCTAAGCGATGAAGCGATGTAAAGAATCTCATTCATTAATTGCAGCCCATTCGCAGCTGTTGCGGTAAATGCTCTACCACCAGCTGCAGCTGCACCAACACACGCACTCATAGCTGAGTGCTCTGATTCAACACTCACGAACTCTGTTCTCACTAATCCATCTGCCACGAATTCGCTGAACCTCTCTACAATTATTGTTTGTGGGGTTATAGGGTATGCAGCAACTACATCTGGTTCTACATGATAAGCTGCCCAGGCTGTAGCTTCATCACCATTTAATAATCTCTCTTCCTGTTCCTCTACCATTATGCTTTCACCTCTCTTCCTTAACCATTTCTATAGCTTTTACTGGACAGATGTCTGCACATATACCACAGCCCTTACAGTAATCATAGTCAACATAAACTCCTAGTGGTTTATTTCCAGTTTCATCCCACTTAACAAGCATGGACATTTCTGGACAATAAATATTGCATAGCAGGCACTTAATACACTTATCATCATCTATCACTGGCTTAAGTACTCTCCAATCACCAGTCTTATATTCTAGGCTTGACTTAAAGGGCACTCCCGCTATAGGTATTTCCTTCCAGCCTGGCTTTTTCTCACTCATCCTTTTTTCACCTCCTCATACGCCCTCTTTATGGCCTCTATATTCTTATTAACAGCTTCTTCAGATAATCTGGGACCAAGAACATTTTTAGTTGCTTGTATCAAAGAATCAAGTGAAATTATTTTTCCATCTGTAGCTTTCACAAATGCGCCTAGCATAGCAGTATTCGCTATGGCTCTTCCTATAGTCTCCATCGCAATCTTAACCCCATCTACAACCCATAGTTCTATGCCGTCGCTCAATTTTAGCTCGTTTCTTAGCTCTTCAACTGATTTAGCGCTTGTCGCAATTATCTTCCCGTTCTCTTTTATCCCTTTGGTTGCCATATGAACAAGTGTTGGATCAATAACTATTACATAGTCTGGATTCGTTATGCCGGCGTGAATATCTATTCGTGATGGACCTATCCTAGCATATGCTGTAACTGGTGCTCCAGATCGCTCTGGACCGAATTCTGGGAATGATTGAGAATATTTACCCTCTACTAGAGCTGCTTCGGCGAGAATTATACTTGCGGTCCAGGCGCCTTGACCACCACGACCATGTATTCTTATCTCTACGAAGTCTTTTTTAGGCATTATTATCTACCTTTAACTATGTTTAGAACAAATGAATTCGATTAAAGGTATATGGATTTTAGAAAGGTAAAGGTTTTACATATACAATAAATAAGACTCTATGGATTAATTGATTTAATCTTCTAGCGAATTTGTTTGAGTGGAAAGAAATATCTAAGCTATGTTTCATGTATATATGGGTTTGAGATGAGGAGATCGCCACCATCAGAGTGTGAATCGATGAAGAGTCTTGTATTGATTGACTGATCTCTTATGAGTGGTTTAGGTTGAGTCTTAGAGCTGAGATAGAGCATTTATGCTCGATTTTTGGCATAGAGCTTGATCCAGATAAGGGACAGCATTTCCTTATTTCGAAGAAAATTATTGATTTAGAGGTTAAAGTAGCTGACTTGAGGAATGATGATATCGTAATTGATGTTGGATCTGGATTAGGATTCTTGACAGAGAAAATCGCTGAGATAGCTAGGAAAGTATATGCTATTGAGATAGATGAAAAATTAATACGTGCTATGAAATGGAGGTTGCGAGAAAGCGATTTACTCGAGAAAATAGAGGTAATACAGGAGGATGCTATAAGATATAAATTCCCGGAGAAAGTAAATGCTGTGGTATCTAACCCACCATACTATATAATCTCTCAATTAATAATAAAGATGCTTAAAGAACTCTTCACTAGCCCTTTCTTCCGAACCGCTGTATTAATTCTTCAGCAAGATTATGTTAAGAAACTTTTATCAAAACCCGGTAGCAGGAATTGGGGTCGATTATCAGCCGCCTTTCGATACTATGCCAACGGCAAGATAATCAGATTTATTCCGCGCAGATACTTTTTCCCTATTCCTAATGTTGACTCTATGTTAATAAAGCTTTGGCCAAAGCAAAAGCAACATGATATCCCATTTGAAATATATGAGAAAGTAACCCAGATAATATTTTCATTCTCATCAAACAAGACTGTTAGATCAGTGCTAAAGCAATATATCAGAAACAGGAAAGAATCTAGCAATTGGAGAGAAATAATTAATATGTTAGAGAGAGAAGTAAATCTTCATAAACGCGCTAGGGAGATCGATGTGAATGAGATAGAAAAAATAGCTAAAATCCTATTAAAAAAAGACTTACTATGATGTCTTATCAATAAGGTATAGGTGCTTAGGAGCCTTAGAGTGCTGTTATAAAGAGAAGCTCAACATTTTTTATTTTTAAAAACTATGGCTGCTTAACTTGTCTAGAGCCCTCTTAATATCATCAATACTTCTTAGCACTCCAACTTCCGTTATAATAGCTGTGATATACTTATTTGGGGTTATATCAAAAACTGGATTCTTCACTCTAGCGTTACTCAAAGTGACTAGAACTCTTCTTAAATCACCTGATGACTCATCATAACCCCTAACATAAATCATTTCATCTCTCTCCCTCTCCTCTATCGGAATATCCCTTCCTGACCTTGTCTTTAAATCGAATGTAGATAAGGGAGCTGCAACATAGAAAGGAACTCCGTTCTCCTTAGCTATAACAGCAAGTTTATAAGTACCAATCTTATTAGCTACATCGCCATTAATCGTTATTCTATCTGCTCCAACAATCACTAGATCAATCTCCTTCCTCCACATGAAGTAACCAGCAGCATTGTCTGAAATCAAATAATATGGTATCCCTTCCATCTCTAATTCCCACGCAGTTAACCTTGCTCCCTGAAGCCAGGGCCTAGTCTCGTCAACATACACAGTTACTTCCTTACCTTTCTCATAAGCCACTCTTATAGGAGCTAGTGCTGTGCCTATATCTACCGCTGCTAATGCACCCGCATTACAATGCGTTAATATGGATGCCTTGTCTGGAATCAACTCTGCTCCATACTCGCCTATCTTCCTATTCGCTTCAATTTCCCTCTCAGCTAATTCCTCGGCCATTTCTGCAGCCATATTAATTAGTTCCCTACTTGATTTTCCACTCTCGTATCCCTTAATAATAGCGCTAAGCATCCTCTCTGTAACATTAAATAAGTTAACTGCGGTAGGTCTAGTCTCTTGCAATCGCTTGACTTTAGCTCGCAGAACATTAATAAAATCTTTTTTATTGATACTCTCTAGTACCGCTTGGTAAACGCCATATGCCCCAGTCACTCCAATAGTTGGTGCACCTCTAACAATCATTCTCTCTATAGCTATCGCTGTATCCTCACTTGATCTACTCACAAAAAACTTTATTGTCCATGGCAAGTATCTTTGATCAATCATCTTAACTATTCCTTTCTCCCTATCCTCCAACCAAACAGCCCTTATATTCATCTCCTTACCATTTAGAATAACTCTCATTCAAATCACCAGAGAGAAATTAGATATGAATAGATATAATAGATTTAGCGAAAAAACCGCTGTAATAACTGCTAATAGGATACATGACACCCTTCTTAAATACCTCTGAGGAACCTCTAAGTAATCTGACACAATAATCAAAATCAGTGCATCCACCAGATAAATAACACTCACGAGATCCAGCGGGAATTGAAGCATAGTTAATATGAGATCAAAAAACAACTTCACGAAAACGAAAATACCTGCAAGGAAAACCGCAGTCATCGCGGATGAGACAGTGAGTCTCCTATTATAATAGATGAAGAAAGCAAAAACAAGATAAGAAATAAGAAACAGTAAGAATAAGGCGAGATAATTAACGAATGAAGAAATCTCCAAACTCAACACAGAACACCAATTTAACTCTCTCTTAAAACCCTCACTTTATACTCAACATACTTCTTAGCTATATAAAACCAAAAATATAACGCACCAACAAAAACAAGTAGAAACGCAATAAGTATAATGCTAGTTAAGATCGAGCTTCTAGCTGGATAAACATACATTAAAGCGATAGCAGCAGTATAAGGAATCACTAAAGCCAACAAGCTCCAAGCAAACAATATTAAGATAAAGATAATTAACTTGTCAAGCAACGAACTACTCAGCTGATTCACCCACGAGTTATTATTTTAGCATCCAATACAACAACCCTATCAGTAAGAACCCTAACTGGGTTAAGATCAAGCTCCAGAATATCATCTCTCTCAGCCATGATCTTAGAGACCGTAACTAATAATCTCTTTAAACCCTCTACATCACCCTTAGGCATTCCCCTATAACCCGTGAGAATCTTATAACCCTTAGTCTCCTTAAGCATCTCTTCCGCCTCTAACTCATCTATAGGTGCTAGTCGGAAAGAAACATCCTCAAAGAGCTCTACGTAAATTCCTCCTAAGCCTCCAAACATAACTACTGGACCAAAAACAGGGTCACGTAAACCCCCTATAATAACCTCGTATCCCCCAGATACCATTTCTTCTAATAGCACACCCTCTATTCTCGCTTTCGGTGCTTTCTTCTTAACATTACTCATTATTTCATCCCATGCCTTAAGAGCCTCTTCCTCACTCTTTATGTCTAGAACAACACCGCCAACATCTGTCTTATGTATAATGTCTGGCGATAGAATCTTCATTACTAGGGGAAATCCAACCTTCTTAGCTTTTTTAGCGACCTCATCCCTCTTTTTTGCAATCTCTCTCTTAGGGAAATTAATACCATACTTCTCCAATAAATTCTTGGCTTCCATCTCGGTTAAAGCTTTCTTCTCCACCTGAGCAAGCATTTCAATAACACCTTATGATTAAGAGACACACTAAATAAAATAAACCAGTACAGCGATAAAAATTTACAATCAATATTCTAGATATCAATTTTTAGTTCAAAACAATAACTCGGAACAACAAAAACATCGCTACAGCTTACTAAACGTGAAGAGAAATTATTACTAGGGCTATTAATAAAATGATGAATGGAAATCTAGATGAAGAATAAAAAAGAATGCGTAAAGGACACCACTAAGAGAATATTCGCTAAGGCTAACTATGACTTACTATTAGTATATGAGTTAGCGAGGAGATTAATGGATTGCGGATTGAGTAAAGAGGAAGCCCTTAATAGTATCTATAGGAATCTACCAGAACTTTCAGATTTTTTAGGCATGTTTTTTCTACCCATTAAATACATTAATAATTTCCACGAGAGATTAAAGGAAACTAGTTATTATGATTATTGGGTAAGAAAGCCCGAGAGAGCTCGAGTTGTTGAGAATGTCCTTTATTTTCGTTTTAAGCCCAGTAGAAATGATCTCAGGAATCCCAATTTTGTTTTCGTGCGTTTTAAGGATGATTCTATTGTTCGTCTCGGGGAATATAGGAGATTGATTTTGGAGGCTTTTGAGTATTTTAAGAGACTTGTTTTGAGTCATTGCGAGCTCATTGGATTTTTTCATAGGGTTAGAGGTTATAGTTTTGAGAGAGCAATTATTCTGGCTAATATATCCCTTTTATTGCAAGATATGGTTGAGTTTACAACAGTCCATATAAGGTCTAGGATTATTGAGCTGGAGACTGTGAAGCAGGTGGTTGCTGATCTAAAGAAACTTGGGGTCTATGACTTGTGTGAAGAGATATTGGAGTATCAAAGGTATCTATCGATAGCTGATGAAACAGTGCCTGGTTTTTTTCTTCTGGATAAGTTTGTTGATGAAGATACGGGATGGATTAATTACGAAAAGATATATAAGCATTTTAAATTCGACTAAATAAGTGTTTAGTTTTTTCTCGCATAGAAAATAAATATATTCATAAACAATGTCGAACAAGCAGGAAAAAATAGCAAGCTAAAAACTAATTATATAAAGATTAAACTTCACCCAATCTACAACAAAATACAAACAATACGTAAAGACATCCTCAAAATAACTACCAGGAAAAAACAAATCATGAGCATTAAACTCATACTCATTTTATTGGCGATAAATCGAGATACCAGATAGACAGTCTTTTTAACCACACAACTTATGGAAAAAAATATATTGAGATAAGAAAAATTAATCACTACTTAGTCAAAATCTCCAAAAAAGATAAACCATGAGGGGGATGCCTTATTGTCGCAATACAAACCAAAACTCAAAGACAAGAAATGGAACATCAAAAAAGAAGAAGAACTCATAAAGAAATGGGAACAAGAAGGCATATATAGATTCAACAAAAACTCACCAAAACCCGTATTCTCCATCGATACGCCTCCGCCGTACGCCAGCGGGCGCTCCCATATGGGCTTTGCTTATCATTACGCGGCCATAGATAGCATTGCTCGTTTTATGAGGATGAAGGGTTTTGAGGTTTTGTTCCCTATGGGGATAGATAGGAATGGTTTGCCTGTTGAGGTTCAGGTGGAGAAGATTCATGGGATTAGGATGAGTGAGACTCCTAGGGATAAGTTTCTTGAGTTATGTAGGGAGTTGTTAGATAAGTATGAGAATAATATATTGTTTATTAGTAGGAGACTTGGTTTTTCGATGAATTCTCTTTCGCCGGAGGAGGTTTATCGTACTGATTCTCCAGAGTATAGGAGTTTGACTCAAGCTACTTTTATTGAGTTGTGGAAGCGTGGGCTTATTTATGAGGATGAGCGTCCTAATAATTGGTGTCCTAGATGTCACACTACTTTAGCTGATGCTGAGGTTGAGTATGCTGAGGAGGAGACTGATTTAGTGTATATTAGGTTTGGTCTCAAGGATTCTGATGATTTCCTGATTATTGCTACTACGCGTCCTGAATTATTGTGTGCTTGTGCTGCTGTGCTGGTTCATCCTGATGATGAGAGGTATACTCATCTTCATGGGAAGAAAGCTATTGTTCCTATTTATGGTAAGGAGGTACCTATTATTCCTCATAAGGAGGTAGATCCTAAATTCGGTACTGGTGCTATGATGCTTTGTTCTTATGGAGATACTGTTGATATTAGGTTGTTTCGTGAATTAGGTTTAAAGCCCGTTAAAGCAATTAATACTGAAGCTAGAATGACTGAAGCTGCTGGTAAGTACGCTGGTTTACCTGTTGTTGAGGCTCGTAAGAGAATTATTGAGGATTTAAAATCTATGGGGCTGGTGGAAAAGGTTGAGAGAATAAAGCATAAGGTTCCTATATGTTGGCGCTGTAAGACTAGGATCGAGTTTGTTAGTATGAAGGAGTATTATCTTAAGCAGATTGATTTTCTAGAAGATATCTCGAAGATCTCGGATAAAATAAGGTTTCATCCAGCGCATAACAAGCATATCTTAATTAACTGGATCAAATCAGTTAAATCTGATTGGCCCATATCTCGTAGGAGATATTACGGTACAGAGGTACCCTTATGGTATTGCGAGAATGGACATGTAATCTTACCTGAACCTGGCAAGTATTACCAGCCTTGGCGTGAGCCCCCTCCAGTAGATAAATGCCCAGTTTGTGGTTCTAGGAAGTTTAAGGGCGAGTGGCGTACTTTCGATACTTGGTTTGATAGCAGTATATCAGCTTTATTTATCTCGGGCTATCTTCGGGATAAGGATTTGTTTAAGAAGGCGTTTCCAGTCAGTTTACGGCCTCAGGGAAAGGAGATTGTGAGAACTTGGTTGTACTACACTTTATTGCGAGTTTACCAGCTTACTAAGCAGCCTGCTTTTAAACATGTTTGGATTTCTGGTCTAGTTATGGATGAGCATGGTAGAAAGATGAGTAAGAGTCTCGGGAACATTATTTATCCTGAACCGCTTATAGAGAAGTATGGTGCTGATGCTCTCAGGTTTGCTGGGGCTGCCGAGACTAGGCTTGGTGCTGATATAATGGTTTCTGAGAAAAGAATTGCTGGGGCAGCTAAGTTCATTCAGAAGCTATATAGTATTGCAAGATTTATTTCTTCGTTCCCAGAGCCGAGAGAAAACGAAATTAGTTTATTAGCAAGTGATAAGTGGGTATTAGCTGAATTAAATAACTTGATTGCTCGTGTTAAAGAGCTGTATGAAGATCTAGATTTCTTCGCCGTTAATTACGTGAGAGATTTCGTTTGGGATATTTTCGCTGATCATTATATTGAGATGGTTAAGTCCAGAGCTTATGGATCTATTGGTTCTGAAAGTGAACAGAAAGCATCTTGGTGGACCCTTCATAAAGTGCTAAGAACCGTGTTAAAACTGCTTGCTCCAGTAACACCATTCATCACCGATTACCTGTACCGCGAACTTTATGGCAAGACCGTTCATCTCGAATCATTCCCAGAGCCAGAGAAAGCGGAGAGAGAACTCCTTGATCTAACCGATTTAATAAGAAGCGTTAATTCAGCTGTGTGGAGAGTTAAGAGGGAGAGAAACTTATCTTTGAGATCACCTATAAGAAAGCTTTATTTACCGAAGAAGCTCGAACCATTCGCTATAGATCTAAGAGCGATGCATAATTGTGAAGAAATTATTTTCGAGGAGCCTAAAGACGGCATTAAGGTAAATGTACTAGATACTGTTATAGGGATCGTTCTATAGCTTTCTTTAGCCTCTCACTATTATTTTTAAATAGGGAAAATCTCTTAGCTTCTACGTCTTTATGCTTCTCTTATAATAAAGTAGTCTTTGAACAGCTGTAATGAGAGAAAATACCGATACTATTATCGCTGCATAGAATATGCTCTTATTAAACCAGAACTCTAATATTATTCCAGCTATTAGCGTACCTAACTTCTCTTTTCTTTCAAAGAAACCTACTCCTTGACCCGAGATCCCTGAGACCGCTTCTCCACGAGCTCTAACGTAGCTTGGCATTATCATGCTGAAAATCAATAATGCTCCTAACCATCCAGGCATGTAATTTCCTAAGGTAAGACCAAATACCAATTCAAACTCAACCGCTCTATCAGAGAAGTGATCTAGTAGTTGCCCAAACTTACTAACCCTATTTGTTGCTCTGGCTAAGGAACCATCAAGCATATCCATGAATGCTGCGATAATAAAGAAAGCAAAGCCTAATAATAACTCATTTCTCCAGAAGAAGTATATTTGAAATAGACCTATTAAGACTGAAGAAACAGTGATTTGATTCGGTGATAATCCCGTTTTAGCTAGAGCTCTACCTAACACAATAAACTTTTTCTCGTACCAATCTCTCAATTTAGTCAACTTAAAGCCACCTTCTTCACGCGTTCCTGTATAGCTTCAAACCTCTCCATAACCCTCTTTAGATCAATCGAGAAATCAGGGCCGGTGCTCTCAACCATGAATGATGCCGCTGCTGAAGCAAATATAGCTGATTCCAGTAAATCTTGGTACTTTATGTAGTAATAAGCAAACGCGCCAGCATAAACATCACCGCACCCCGTCGGGTCTCGTTCAACGGTTCTGTAAGCTGGAACATGATATATCCCCTTATCAAACGCTATGTATGAACCCTTATCAGCAACTGTTACGATTCCAGCGAACCTATTTAGTTCAAATATCTTCCTAGCTATTCTCGGCATATCCATATTAGGGAAAAGTACCTCAGCCTCATGCTCATTTGGTTTCGTTACATGCGTAATTTTAATCACTTCATAGGTCTCTTTATTCGAGATTCTCACAACTTTTCCATCAACTATTTCACGAATAAGCCCCTGAGGATCAACAATTATCAAACTATCATCGTTCTCTTGAATTAGTGATTTAACAAAGTTAAGAGAGATCTCTTTTAATATTGGGCCTAGAACAATTGATTTTGAATCTAAAGCCTCCTTAGGAACCTCCCCAAAATCTATCTCATCAGCAATACCAAGAACTTTAAGCTCTCTATCATTCATTCTATCATCTATGTACCTCAAGTAAAAACCACCAGTCTCTCTAGATTCTAACGGAAATGGTGTTACACCATAACTCTTCGCAACAGAAATAAAATTCTCTACAAAATCTCTCCCAATCTTCCCGATTAAAGCTGCTCTACCACCCAATTTACCAACAGTTAAAGCCGCATTAGTACTACAGCCAGATAAGACCCTACCATCCGTTTTTACATACGGAGTAATAATAATATCGTAAACAGGATTACCTATAGCAGTTACATCAAACATTCAGATTACCTTTACACAAGAGCATAACTAGAATAACCTAATCCTAAAAACAAAATCAAATAAAAAAGTAATTAATAATGCAATTATAACAAACCTTTACTCCTCAAGAACTCCTCAATTATCTCGTCAAGCTTCTTATCCCCTGACTCCTCAAGCTCATACCTAACTCTAACAATAGGCTTATTCACTTTAAGCACTCTAGATAAATCTATTGGAGTACCAGAAACAACAACATCAGCGTCAGAAGCATTAATAACCTCCTCAACCTCCTTCTTCTCCCTATCAGAGTAACCCAAAGTAGGTAGAACATTCTTCATATGCTTATACTTCTCATAAATCATAGCTAGATCAGTACCCGGCTTAACCCATTTCCTTGGATCAACAATCTCCTTAGCACCATACATTATAGAAGCCACATAGCCAGCAGCATAAGGCATTCCACCATGAGTAACCGTTGGACCATCCTCAACAACAATAACCCTCTTACCCTCAATCATGCTTGGATCATCAACCTTTAGAGCTGATACGCCAATTAGTATGCGAGCATTCCTGTTTACTGACCTAACATTCCTCATAATCTCTAGTATAGCGTCTAAATCAGCCTCCGCAACCTTATTAATTATGACCACATCAGCCATCCTAATATTCACTGAACCCGGCCAATACGTTAATTCATGTCCAGGCCTAAGCGCATCAGCAACCACTATGAATAGATCAGGAACGTAGAATGGATAATCATTGTTCCCTCCATCCCATATAATCACATCAGCCTCTTTCTCAGCCTCCCTAAGTATCTTCTCATAATCAACACCAGCATAAACAACAAAACCATTATCAATGTAATGCTCGTACTCCTCTCTCTCCTCAAAAGTCACGTTATATCGATCCAAATCCTCATAACTAGCAAACCTCTGAACAATCTGTTTCCTTAAATCACCGTACGGCATAGGATGTCTAACCGCAACTACTTTAATACCATGCCTAGCAAGAATCCTCGCAACCTTCCTAGAAACAGTCGATTTTCCTGCTCCTGTTCTTACTGCTCCTATTGCGATTACTGGTTTTGTTGATTTTAGCATTGTGTGTTTTGGGCCTAGTAGCATGTAGCTTGCTCCTGCTGCTGCCGCGACAGCAGCCCTATCCATAACATGCTGATGAGAAACATCACTGTAGCTGAATACTACGTAGTCTATGTTGTGTTTCTTTATTAGTTCTGGTAGTTGGTTTTCTGGGTATATGGGTATTCCGTTTGGGTATTGTGGTCCTGCTAGTTCTGGTGGGTATGTTCTTCCTTCTATTCCTGGGATTTGTGTTGCTGTGAAGCATACGACTTCGTATTCGGGGTTGTTTCGGAAGTATACGTTGAAGTTGTGGAAGTCTCGTCCGGCTGCGCCCATTATTATTACTTTCTTCTTTTTTTGTTGACTCATTTTTGTTCACCTCGGTTTGTCTTTTTATTTTCTTTGCTTCGTTTTCTATTTTTCATAAATTACATATATATCTGAGGAG
>JALWRR010000147.1 GCA_026993975.1 Promethearchaeati archaeon
CCAGATCAAGTACAATGTCGTGATGAGGCTCGTTACGCTTCTAACCTGACTTCTAGTCGTGTCTAATGGCTGTGAGGTGATGCCTATGAAATAGTGCGGGCATTCATTTCTTCATCTACCTCTTTTCCTTTTGCTTTATAATACTTTAATATTCTTATCATATTAAATCTCATGCCTTCTAGTATCTCTCTTGCGATATATAATCTCTTATTGGGATCTAAATAATGCTCTGCTTGTTTTATGAGAACATTGCCTGAAACTCTCTTTTTTCTCGGCAGTAGTGAGCCTTCGTAGTATCCGAATTTATTATAAAAATGCACTGGTATATTATTTCTAATTAATAGAAATATTGCACCTGATCTGAGTGATACTTTTGCGTGAGCATATATGTCTGTTAAAGCATGTATTGGTATTGGTTTCTTCATATCCTTATTTATGAAGTACAGTGTATTTGATTTTCTAGCTAATATTCCTTCCGTTGTTATGTATAAAGGCTTGGGCATCTCTCACACCCAGCATAGATCGCGATAAGAACATTTTCTACAATATGGTTTCTTAACGGGTTTTGGAGGTTTATCTAGATTTATTATCTCCTTTATCTCATTTATAATGTGATTAAACTTCTCCTTAATATCCTCAGTCAGTTCAATTTCTTCTCTCTTTCTTTCTTTAGGATAAACAATAATCCCCTTAGCATCAATACCCTTTCTCGTTTTTAGGTACCATAGGTAATAAAGTAATTGCCATCTTACTGGTTCTGGTAACCGTGATGATTTCTTTATTTCGAAAACTATTAGGTTATCGCTGATATGCATGAAATCTATTGCAATTGTATCATCAATTAGTATCGATTTCTTCTCATCCCTATAGCTTTTTTCATGTATTAATTTCCCTAATAACACATCTTCATTATCTATATTCATATTAATATGTCTCGCGAAAAACCATAATTCTCTTTTGCAAGCAAAGTAGTATTGGACGAGAACTCCGCCAATTCTCATTTTATATCCTCTTAACGCTTCAATACCGAATCAAAAATTGAATTAATAAAAAATGATATTTTGATTCAATTCTTTCACTTCCCAATAGACACCTTTACGGATCTTTATTGGTCTGGCTTCTAGCTCGTATACGAAATCCATGAATTCGAGTATGACTCTTTTTTCATTCATTCTGTTCGGTAGTCTCACGAAACCGTATCTGAGGTTTTCAATAAATATATCTATTTCTTCTCTCATTGGAATTACTGAATGAATCTCTACGGGTCTGTCCTTTACTTTTTCTTCTCTTACATCGAATTCTCCAATGTATTTGAAATTAGCAAGCATCTCGCTGGTTCCAAGGGATAATGTATAAACAGTTTTATGGTGAATTAACATGTTTTTTAATGACTCGTAAACCTCTGGATTATTGTGCTGGAAGTATATTCTGTAGTGTGGATCTTTTATTAATTGCATCGGTATCTGTGTCCTAAGCGGTTTTCCTGCTTTTAGAATTTTTGAAGGTATAAATCCTTGCTTAGTGTCTATTAGATTTTTAGTGATTTTTATTTTCTTTAAGGGATTCAGCATGCTTAACGCTATTCTACAATTTTTTGTGTCCAATAATTCATAGTATGAATCCCTCTTGTATCCAAGTATTGCTGCAATAATGCCTATTAACGTGGTTCTTGGCGGGAATGGATAGGTAACTATTGATGTTGTTGTGTATCCTCTTCTAAAACATGCGAATGGTGCCCATATCTCAAATACGATGGTTTTATCCATCCTTCACCACTCAAAATTCAAGTCTTTTTATCGCTTCTTCACCTACAACCTCCTTTAGCGCATCCTTTATCTCTTCTCCCTTCAACTCTTTACCATTATATACGAATATTATATCGTTATCAACTATGTACTCTATTATATCTATCTTGTCCGCATTTGACTTAAGGTCACTAATTAACTTACTAATATCTATTTTTACCTCACTGATATCTCTTATTTCTCTATCATCTTTCTCGCTTATTAGTTTTATTTTAGCATCGAGGTCACCGATATGATAGTTATTCTCTTTGTACTGTATTCTGATTAGGAGCCTTGGGGTTTGACCGAACTTGGATCTAGTGATTAAGTTCTTTGTTCCATTCCAAATACCATCTAGCAATAATTTAACATCATCCTCTGTTAAATAAGTGTCTTTAGCCGCATTCTCATTAATTACTCCGTAGAAGCAGATTAGGGAATATGGTAATACATACATCTCTGTAAACGTTCCTGCAGCTTTCTGTTCTTTTGATGGTAGTACTGTTGTTCCCTTAATAAACTTTACTTCTACCTTATGAAGTGATCTACCGAACCTAAATTGAACTGGGCCTATCCTAGTTATTGTTTTATTCTTCACAGCTATCGTTGCACCGAATAGTCTTAGATCAATATATTTCTTCAGGAGTTCACTTACCTCTTTTTCGCTCAGGGTTTCTATTTTTTCTTCTACTAATTTTTCCTCTCTAGTCTTCAGCTCACCTGTTTCTTTCCTTTCAGCAATTATGAATATGTTTTGATTTCTGAAATTATGTAGGTAATCCCTTATAGTTCTCTTTAATCTTACATCGGTTACTATGTTTAGCCCTGTTTCCTCATCTATCCTAGGTCTATTCTCTTCTAGTGGATCCCCATTAGGATTCATCCATTTGCAGTCATACAAAAACAGGATTTCAGATCGATTCTTAACTATATTTTCTTGACTCATTTACCTCACCTCACTTAAACATTTTATATAGGCTTAAGCCTAGTGAAAAGAAATAACTAATTTCATAACTAGGGAGTTCCCAATCCCCAGCTTCGATAAAAAGCTTGGATATTAAAGCTCTTAACCAAGGATAATCTGTTTGATATTCCCATAACTTATTTGTTATTTCAGGAAATAGCGAGATTACTCTTCTTTTATTTAGCCTTAATCCAGCTAATTTGTCTCTGAAGGGTGATGATTTTCTAGCTGCGTATTGAACATCTAAAAGAAAACCAGTTAATACGCCTTCTAGGAATATAGCTCTCTTAGCTGGGTTATTAAATATTTCCTTATAGTCTTCAAAAAATTTATTTACAAGATCTATTTTTGACTTGTATTTCTCATCTTTTAATATTTCATCTAATTTGCTTTCCTTCACGACATCTTCACCTCTCTCTACTAGACCTAAAATAAATAAATAATTTAGGAGAGATAAGGACCGTAAGCCTAAATAGTTAAATTCAATAACTTTCGCATCTTTTTGACCAATACTGGGTTTTCTCTCTTTCCTTGGATATTTTTTCCATGCATCACTTAACTTTTCATAAAATGCTTTAATGAATAGAGAGTAAGGTAGTTTATGCCCTCTTAAGATCTCTCCAAGAATAGCGAATCTTAATTTCGTTTCTTCGAAGAATTCTGCAATTACTTCATCTAACACAAAATAAACCCTATCGAATGTATCAGGCATAGTCCATTCTTTTAATCCAAGTAATGCCTTGAAATTTTCTGGAGAAAACACTAATTTAGTTTCTCCATTTTTGAAAATAACTTTTTCTCTCTCATCATATAGTTTCTTTAGCCATGATGGTGAGACATCTTCAACATATTGATGAACAATTTCTCTTGCTTGTTTCTCCTCATAAAAAAGAAAATCTAGTGTAAGTAGGTACTCTGGGTGCTCTGCAGCTAGCTGTGATACTATTTCTTCAGCTGTTAATAATCCAGTAACTGGTCTCTCTTCCTTACTCCTAATCTTTACTTGTTTAATAAATTCCTCAAAATTCTCAATATTATATGTAGATGCTGGAAGAGCATAGA
>JALWRR010000148.1:0-9792 GCA_026993975.1 Promethearchaeati archaeon
AATAATCTCAGCTCTCAAAGTCTCGTCACTAACCCCTCTGACCTTAACGGAAATTGCGAAGCGATCTAGAAGCTGGGGCCTTAACTCACCTTCCTCTGGATTCATTGTACCAATGAGTATGAATCTCGATGGATGAGAAATACTGACTCCTTCTCTTTCAACGTAGTTCCATCCTAGGGCAGCTGCATCTAAGATAGCGTCAACGATATGATCTGGTAGCAGGTTTACTTCATCTATATAGAGGATCTGTCTATTAGCTCTAGCTAGTAATCCTGGTTGAAAAGCTTTTAAACCTTCTCTGAGAACTTTCTCAATATCGATTGTCCCAACAACAGCATCTATGGATGCACTTAATGGTAGTGTAACGACTTGCATTTTCTTGAACTCATACTCTAGTTTCTCTCCTCTACTAATTTTTTCTCTGCATAAATCACACATATTAACTGGGTCATCTGGGTCATCATTAAATGGGCAATTCTTGACTACTTTTATTGGTGGTAATAAATCTGCAAGAGCTCTCACTAAAGCTGATTTCCCAGTTCCTTTCTCACCCATGATTAATAAGCCCCCTATCTTTGGATTAATGGCGAGTAGTATGAGTGCTTGCTTTAAGTTTTCTTGATCTACGAATGCTGCGAATGGGAAAACCAGTCTCTCCCGTACTAATGATGCTGCTTCAACCATTTTTAACCCAGCTGGGGATTCATATTAAATATTTAAAAAGATCTGTTATGTGGATTTTAAACTTTCTAATTCATTTTGCATTGAGGGTTGCGTTATTGCTTGATTATTATTTTTGTTTAATCCTATATTTAGTTTTTATTGATACATTTCTTTTATCTTACTATGAGTGGTAATAGTTATTTTGGTGATATCTTTGTCTCTCGAGGACCCCTATATCTGGATGGAGAATCTTGAGGATAAACGTGTTCTAGAATTTATTGAGAGTGAGAATAAGCGATTAAGGAGTTTTCTTGGTGATTACCCAGAGAAGCTTTATAGGAAGATTGAGAAGTACTATGATCTAAGACAAATTATTTTTATTCAACCTACAAGGAAAGGATACTATATTCTTGATAGGGATAGGAAATCTCAAAACATAGTTTTTCTTAGCAGGGATGGGGAATCACGGAAAATAATTTCTTCACTTGACCTAGGCAAGGATTACATCATACATTACTTCATAGCTAGAGATGACGGGGATGTCTTGGCTTACAGTTATTCTTATGGAGGAGCTGATGTTGGTAACATTAGGTTCATTGATACTGAATCTAGAGAAGTGATAGATGAGTTAGAGGGATCTATCTGGAGTATTACTTGGCTTAATAAAAACAAGTATTATTACGTCAGGTTCTTTAGGAAAGAGAAAACTCCTGACGGTGTGAATCCACCTGCAACAAGAGTGTTTTTGAGAGCGGATGGCTCTGAGGAAATGGTTTTCGGTGAGGGAGTAGGAACATCATACTTTATCTCTGTTCAAAAATCCAACTTCGAGAATAAAGCTATCCTCAGCGTTTCTTATGGTTGGAGAGAAAGCAGTATCTATGGTGGTGATCTAGGTGATCCCGAGTCATGGAGAGTTATTTATGAGAGTAAAGGGGTCCCAGCTCACCCAGTTGATTATGTTAATGATTCATACATCATAGTTATTTACGATGGAGATGGATTAGGAAGATTAATTAGAGTTCGTGAGAGCGGTAATGAGAGTGAGCTTATCGGTGAATGGGAGTACCCATTGCAGGACGCTGTCATAACGAGAAGATACATAATTACGCATTACCTAGTGAATGCTTCATCACTCCTAAAGCTATTTAATCTTGAGGGAAAACTCGTTAGAGAAATCAAATTCGATGTTCCAGGATCAGTAAGATCACTGATCTCTAATGGTAATGAAGCAGTATTCAAGTATGAGTCATTCTGGATACCATACAGGATATATAGGTTGAGAGAAGACTTAGAGCTGATAGATAAGTCAGAGTTAAATGGGAATTATTTTGTTATTGAAGGATTCGTTGAATCAAGTGATGGGACAAAGATTCATTACTTCGAGGTTAAAAAGAAGGAGACGAAAGAAAAGAAAGCGCTAATATATGGTTACGGCGGTTTCAGAATTTCAATAACTCCATCATTCTCACCAACAATAATACCATTCATAGAGGATGGTGGAACATACGTCGTAGCTAATCTTAGAGGAGGATTAGAGTACGGGGAGAAATGGCACATAGCTGGAATGAGAGAGAATAAACAGAACGTGTTCGATGACTTCATATCAGTAATATCAAGATACAAGGAAAATGGTTACAGAACAGTAGCTATGGGTAGAAGCAATGGTGGATTACTAGTTGGGGCAACAATGACCCAGAGACCAGATATCTTGGATGGGGCAGTAATAGGTTACCCAGTTCTAGATATGCTTAGATTCCATAAACTATATATAGGGGCTGCTTGGATCCCAGAGTACGGTAATCCAGATAACCCAAAGGATAGAGAATTCCTAATCAAGTATTCCCCATACCACAACATTAAAAGAAACGTGAAATACCCATTAACACTCGTTTATACAGGATTACATGACGATAGAGTACATCCAGCACACGCATTCAAATTCGTCGCGAAACTAAAGGAATTTGGAGCACCAGTTTACCTACGAACAGAAACAACCAGCGGTCATGCCGGAGCCACGCCAGAGACAAGACTAAGAGAAAACGCGGATATCCTAGCATTCATCTATAAAGCTCTCGAAATTCCTTACTGAGAATCCATTAATT
Source organism: Promethearchaeati archaeon (assembly GCA_026993975.1). GTDB lineage: Archaea > Asgardarchaeota > Njordarchaeia > Njordarchaeales > Njordarchaeaceae > Njordarchaeum. Next base: position 2,769 of record JALWRR010000148.1, read on the forward strand.
ATCAAAAACAAAAAATAGAGGAAATGGGGGAGTATAGGGGCTAGCTGATTCCCTTAGGGTTATGCCCCTCTATAATGAACATTAAGCGCCATGAATCACCTGAAACGCCGTTATAGTAGAATAATAGGTAGACCTCGTCACCAGGCCTGAGAACAAGCCAGACATCATCACTATAGCGCAGGAACCTTGTAACAGACCTATTATCCCTCTCGAAAGCCATGACTAGAGGCAGATAGATAGCTGTACCATTATCATTAATAGCCATGAGCTGAACCCTATCAATATAAGACGTGTGCTCGTCAAGCTCAGAAAGCTTGAGAAGATAGAAGTTATGCTTGATTAAGTCTGGCTTAGCAACTAGGTAATGATGATAGATCACGTCCCTATTGTACAGCGCACCAGTATGAATATCTAAGACACCCTCACTCACCCAGGTAGAATTACTATAGACACCTAGAGTCGGGCAAGTGTTGCTGCCCGAGAAAGTATAGTACACACTCAAACTAGTAAATTTAGCCTCAGCATAACCATTACATTCCTCGACTACAGCCTCGACCTCATACAATGTTACGTCAGCAAGATTAAACTTTATCAAGTTCTGATTAATAGCGTCAAGCAATATATCATTTATTAAATCTATTGTAAATGTTCCTGACGCTTGATTCCAGAAAAACCGCGTATAGACGTATACTGGCAAGCCATTAGAGGTAGTACTTTCCCTAAGTTCATGATCCCTTAGAGGAGTATTAGCATGAAGGAAATATAAATCAGCTCCAAATATTATTGTGCCATAATGAACCCAAGTCCAAGTTTCAGCATCTTTAAGAACATCAACATTACTTATCTTAAACCAAACATTGACAAGAACAGCGCTCTCTGTAAATGCTGCTACTGATGACCAAGTAATTCTTGTCTCGAGTTTGAGATCAGTGACACCAGTTAGAGAAAGCGGATCTGGCCAATAATCCTTATAATCGCTTGGCTTAGGCCCCCAAACCCAACCCTGAACAACCCTAGCAACACAAGTTTTCCTAATATCCCAAAGATCCTTGTCTATTCTTAAGTGGGCTATATTATCTGTGCCATCCTTCTCGAATTTAGCGTAATTGTTGCTATCTTGATGAAGATCAGTCCATCCGCCACCTTCTTCCCAGTAACCAACTTGAGGCATCCAGTATCTAGCGCCACTATCGAAATCCTTATCCTTGGTCCAGAAGGCTGTTCTTGCACTAACAGGTCTGGAAATCAAGAGTAGCGAGAGTGAGAGAGAGAGAAGATTATTAATATCGAGGCTACACGCCTATTCAAACAACCCACCTCGCTTAACAGACCTCCAATACACAATAATTATTGCCAAGAAAATAATCGATAAAACAAGCGTAGTGGGACCCGTAACCAATATCCCATATTTAAGCCAGTTTGGATCGTGCAGAAAATCCGCTTGCAAGCTAATATACAGCAATGCGGGCTCAACTAGGAATCCTGGGCCGAAACCAATGGTGGGTAGTATGTGCGAAGAGAGTAGTATTGTAGATATAACTGAGCTCGGAACCCCCTTAGGAGCCAAGAGATCATAAAGCAGTATGGGGCCAAACATTATAACGAGAGCTGTGAGGAAAGAGGAGACAATTACTAAGCTAGCTAGAATAATTATCTGGATCATAATAGCTGTCTTATTACCATTAGCTACTTCTTTCAAGAAAAATAGGTTCGCTGGTAACGCTATAAAGTAGAGTATGCCCAAAGGACATAGACCTCTTAATTCCACTAAGAATACTAGTAATGACACAATTATGTTGAATGCTCCTATAGAGTGAATTATTGACCCCAGAGAGTTCCCGCTTGAATCCGCTTTAAGCAATGACGGCACCAAAATTATTGCATAGAAATGACATGATTAAGGCAATAATTAATAATAATTACTCAAAATAAAAATTTTTCTTACATGATTGTTCATGGGGGTATAAAATAGGATCATGATTCGCTTCTTTGGGGTGAATGAGATATTTCTATACTATTGTATTTAGCTTGGAATTATCAATTATTGGGTTGCGGGAATGAAAAATATTGTCCTGAATTTTGAATTATAGTGGTTATTTTTGGTAACTTCGAGCACTCGCATTATTCATAAACTTTTTTAGAGGCATTAGAAATAATTAGGTTATGAATTGTGGGCATAAACTTAATGATTTTTCAAAAACCATCAATTGCACGAGATATCAAAGATCAAGCATGCGAACGCTCTACGACGTGAGGAAAATTTATATTGATGATAGTTGCATGTTGTCTATCATAGCGGTAAAATATGGTAAATGTTATTACTAGTGTTATTGATAACGCTGATGGAATTATGCTGATTACTTGGAGAAAGAGAATTGGTGACTTAGTGTTGTTAGTCGGGGAGAATGATAAAGCATTGAAAATGATTTCTCTTGAGGATTTCAAGATAACTGATTTGTTTGATAGCATAGAAATATCTGTTGATATAGAGGATTGGGTTGATGTAAAAAAGCTGAAAAAGGGCATTATTAATGAAATTTCTAGACTCTAATCTAATAAATTATCAAAATTTCCTAACATAATCAATTTCAGCCACTTAAGAATGAAAAATTCATGAAGCAGTACAAGCGTTCATCATATAAAAAAAATTTTTTATTTTAAGTAATTATAATTAATTATTGCCTTAATCACGTCATTTCTCCGTAATATTTTTGGTGCCGTCATTGCGTAAAGTGAAGTTTGAGAGCAAGACTCAAGCAGCAATATACATTATAGGCGCTATAAACGTCTTCTCAATGATTCCTTTAGGCTCCATGATGCTAGGTCTCTTAATGTCATTTGGCTTTTTTTACTTGATTCTTTTCCCATTTAGCTTATGGCTTTGGCTTGGTGTGGTTCATAGGGATGCTCTAAGGATGCTCCTACAGATAATTATTCTGGTTTGTTTAATAGTTGATTCATTAATCCTAACAGCTGTAATTCCTTTAATTGGTCTGTATAATGGTGTAGGGGATATCTTCTGGTCATTAATGAGAATCGGTTATTCTCAGTCAATGTCATCATCAATAATTGGTTCTTGGAGTTTCTTACCAATATTTGGAGTTGGACCTGGGTTCATTGTGCTTTCTTTGTTCATCATGATTCAAATCTACTCAATCTACTATAACTCCAGCTGGGATAAATATAGTCTAATTATTATGGGGCCTCTAACTCTTATCTTATCAATAATTTCTCTAGCTATAATTATTTTGTATTGGAGATCTACTAGATGAGAGGGATTGTTTGAATAAACGTGTAGCCTCAATTTTAACCTGTTTTATCACTTTCCTAGTTTCCAGATTTGTCGTTGCAGGGAAATATAGTATTTTTAATCGGTTAAGGGTTTATGATGAGTTATAGTTATTCTTTTTCTTTGTTATAGATTATTTCGCCGTCTATTATTGTTTTTAATACATTTAGGTTTTTATCTAGGATTACTAAGTCGCCGTGTTTCCCTATTTTTATGCTGCCGTATTCTGATTCGACTCCCATTATTTTAGCTGGTACGTAAGTTGCCATTTTTACTGCGTCTTGTAGTGGTACTTTTAGGTGATTAACTGTGTTTCTAATTGCTTCGTCTAGGGTTAATGTGCTTCCAGCTAGTGTTCCATCTGGTAATCGGGATATCCCGTTTTTAATTATTATTTTCTGTGCACCTAACATATATTCTCCATCAGGTAGTCCTGTGGCCATTATGCTATCTGTTATTAATGCTACTTTATCTGTTCCCTTACACCTCATAACAATTTCTCTCGCTGCGTAATGGTGATGAACTTTATCCATGATGATTTCTACGTAGACATCATCTCTCGTTAGTACTGCTCCGAGTATCCCGGGATCTCTGTGATGGAAGCTTCTCATTTGATTATAGATGTGATTTGCTAGCGTTGCTCCAGCTTCTATCGCTCTTATTGCTTCATCATAAGTAGCGTTCGTATGCCCCATAGCGATGATTATCCCTTTTTCTCTTAGGTAATTTATAGCTTTAAGCGCTCCTTCTATCTCTGGTGCTATCGTAATTCTTTTGATATATCCCTCTCCTAATTCTAGTAATCTATCTATAAGATCTATCGAGGGCTTCAACAGGTATCTACGATCTTGAGCTCCAGCTTTCTCATAACTTAGAAATGGCCCCTCTAAATGAATACCGAGGATCCTTGCTCCACCAACCTCCTTCTTTATAGCTTGAACAATAGCTTTAATCGAGTTTTCAATCATCTCGAGGGGACTCGTGACTGTTGTTGGGTAAAAACTCGTGACACCATGCTTAACAATAAAGTTCGACACTGTTTTAACGGATTCTATTTTTCCTTCAATTACATCCGCTCCATATGCACCATGTATGTGAATATCAATTAGCCCTGGAACTAATATCTCATCGTTAGCATCTATAGTGATTTTGCTTGAACCATTAAATTTCTCTCTAGGACCAATGTAAGATATTCTCCCTGAATAATCAATAGCGACGGAGTAATCATAATATATTTGGAAAGGCGTTATTACTTTTCCAGCATGTACAACCAGTTTGTAATTAGTCATGTTAGTTCCCTCAACTAGAGATGCTTAATCCTGAACTTATACTTCCTTAAATACCTTTTATTGAATTCATCTCCTCCAGGAACATTAGCGCTTAACCAGATAGGTGGCTCTACTCCCTCATCAGCGAGCATTTTAACTGCTTCCCCAATAATGCTATGAAGTATTGCTGCGCAGAGTATTGTTGATACTGGAAGCATCTTTGTTTTAATTCCCTCAACCTCTATGGCTGCGTCTCCAGTTGGTACGTGATTATCAATAACTATGTCAGCGACCTCAAATAATCTTTTTCCAGATTTATGCCGTGAGGGTAAGCTGCTTGAATAATTAACTGATGTAATAGCTATCACTTTAGCTCCTCTCTCCCTTGCTTCTAGAGCCATATCAATAATTAAGGGATTCCTTCCAGAATTAGAGATAATTATTAATACGTCATCTCTCCCTACCTCATAGTAATCTAAGAGAACTTTAGCATAGCCATATAACCTCTCGATTCCAGTGCTCTTTAACGCTCCAGTGTATATTGATGAACCTAAATCAAGCATCGCGTTAACGGGTACTAATCCACCAGCTCTATAGAAGACTTCTACAGCAAGCACTTGAGAGTGCCCAGTACCATAAACGTGAATCAATTTATCGTTTTTTAAAGCATCCTTTATTAATTTTGCCGCTTTTAACATCTCTTCTTTCTGGGTATCTAGAACCTCTTTAAGCAGGCTCATAACCTTATTGAAGTACATCTCGATTATCATTCATTGCACCAAAAACTTAATCTTAATCTAAAAATGATTAGAATTTGTTTAAATAGTTTGCGAAGAGATTAAAAACAATAGATTTTTGCTTAGCCATTCTTACTATGGTTGAAAAAGAGAATTATTCTCTTACGCCTTCTTATAAAAACTGATACTAGGAAACTAGAGGTTCACATCCATAATCTCTTGAATTCTTGGATGGAATCAAAATCCTTGTCCTCACTCACTATTGTCACGATCTGGTTTTTCTTCATCACTGATAAATGAATTGCATCTGATGGTTTAAGTTTATACTTTCTTATTACTGAGAAGAATGAGTCTAAGACATTAATATCTATTGGTAAGACATTAACGTATGGTAGAACAGCGTTATATATGAAGTCTATTGTGACTTCGTAAGGCACACTATACTTCTTTCTCGATACCCATAAAAGCTCATCCAATACAAGAAGATCAGTAAAAACTGTGAATGATTCTAAGACTTTATAATAGAACTCCTCATAGGGAACACGATCCTCCACATTCTTAATGCAGTTAAGATATATAAGCAGGTTCGCGTCTAGAAAGACTGATTCATTATTCGAATTCCTCCTCTTCAAGTGAGACCCCAGCTAATTCTCCTGGTTTAGGTGATTTCACATTTAAGGTGCGAAGCTTCATTACATGCTTTTTAAAGAATTTCTTTAAGTCATCAATATTACCTCCGGGACGAATCAGGATACCATCTTCTCTGAGCTCTAGTAATACCCATTGCTCTTCCTTTAAACGGTATTTTTCACGCAGTATCTTGGGAATTATCAAGTAACCCTTCTTACCTAACTTTAGTTTCAAGGTAACCATCAATATTACCTTTTTCCAACTCTGAGTTTAACTAAGTTATATAGCGCACTGACATATAAAAACTTTAGTACAGTGACATTTCGTGGATTTTAGCAATTTAGTAAAGAGGAAATGACTAGGTTGTTATAGATTTCGGCTAGAATCTCGTGGTTATACTCTCGCTGTAATGAGAATTATATTTTATAGGTTAGATTAATTGCGAAAAACAATAGGTTTTTATTGATGCTTGCGTGATATACTTTAGTGCTTGATGCGGGTAGATGATGATTGCAGTTATCTTTAAGCCCCTACACGATTTATACCCTGGTTATACTTTTTTTAGCTTATGGTGTTGTTCGAGGATACATATTTTTTAGGGATAGAAAGCTAAAGCAGGAGATTAGAGAGAAATCGATTGAAATAGCTGGGAAGATATGTAATATTTTATCTAAAGAGAACGCGATTAAAAAGAGATTTATTTCCCCGAAGGGAGCTAGAGAATTATTGAGATTCCTGAATAAGCAGCCTAAAGCGACAATAGTTAAGAAATTAGTGTTTAAGTTAAATTACTATGTTAGAGTAAGTAAGAATAAACCAGATGTATTGAGAGATAGGCAATATATTAGGGAAAAAGTAATTTACCCCATAATGCATGAGTTAGGCGTATTCCTCTCGCAAATAAATCGCGACATAAAGAAGATATGGGAGAGTGTTCCTAAAAGAAAGAGGTATAGAGAGCAAGACACAGTCCTACCAGAGCTCTTCACCAAGATATGTGAATACGTTCATCAAGTTCAAGAAAAGAAGAATCACTTCTAAAGCAACTATACTTCTACACTAATCATTATATTTTCATTGCAATAAATATTTAAGCTATT
>JALWRR010000148.1:9802-14334 GCA_026993975.1 Promethearchaeati archaeon
TTCCTATCTATTTCTGATTCTTTAAAAAATGGTGATTAAGATGGCAAAAATAAGAACTCTTTTTAAGGATATTTCACCCAATGAAGCCGGATTCACACTTGTCCACGAACATCTCTATAGTCATCCCCCATTATGGAAGATTAGTGGTGATCCCGATCTCTTACTTGATGATGTAGAGAAGAACGCACAGGAACTAAAACTATTTCACAAGGCTGGTGGAAAAACAATTGTTGATGCAACTACTATTGATTATGGGCGTAGCGCTAAAGCTCTAATCGAAATAGCTAATAAAGTTCCCGAAGTAAACATAATCTCTGTTACTGGTTTCAATCTTGGTAGTTATTACGAACCCTGGGTTTACGAGTACTCGCTAGACGATATAGTTGAATTACTTAAGAGAGATATAACAGTGGGAATGGAGGGGACAAATGCTAGATCCGGCTTATTAAAAATAGGTACTAGCTATAACTATATCATGAAGGTTGAGGAGAAAACTCTTAGAGCTGCTGCTAAGGTCCATGTTGAATTAGGAACACCCATAGTTTCACACACAACTCTCGGCACAATGGCTCATGAACAAATAGAATTACTCCTAGATGAGGGAGTTGATTTAGGTAAGGTTGCTTTCTACCACATGGATCATAACCTAGATTTCTGGTACCAAAAGAAGATTTTAGAGAAGGGAGCCTACATAGTTTATGATTGCACAGGGAAAATAAAGTATGGTCCAGAGGAATGGAGAATAAACATGCTTAAGAGATTAATTAAAGCTGGATTCCTAGAGCAATTAATGATCGCTGGAGATACAGCTAGAAGATCATACTATAAGTCATATGGTGGTGGCCCCGGCCTAGATTACATACCAACAAAGTACATAAATAGGTTGAGAGAAGAAGGCTTTACGCAAGAAATGATAGACATAATATTTATCGAGAACACCAAGAGATTCTTGTCTTGGTGAGAAAAATGGATAAGATAAGACTAGAGGAAATGACATGGATGGAGGCTGAGAAAGCTCTCAGAGAAGCAAGAGTAGTTATAATACCTCTCGGCGCGATTGAAGCCCATGGCCCACACTTACCACTTGCTACGGATAATTACATTGTTGAGAAAATAGCTGAGGAAGTAGCGAAAAGAGTGAATGGATTATTACTACCCTTGATACCTTATGGCCAGGTATGGTCTCTAAGTAATTTCCCGGGATCACTAAATGTTTCTGATGAGCACTTATTTAACTTTCTAGTAGATATTTGCTTGAGTCTTCATAAGCACGGCGTGAACAATATTGCTTTCATTAGCTTTCATATAGGGAATGGCACTGTTATTAAGAAAGCTGCTAGATACCTCAAAGATAACTATGGGATCAACGTTTTTTACTTTGTTTCATCTGGTTTATCTAAAGTGAGAGAGTTATGTGAATCTAAGCAATGGCATAAGAGTTATTTCCATGCTGAGGAGATCGAGACCTCGATAATGCTCTATATAAAACCGGAGTTAGTGGATATGAGTAAGGCTGAAGCTCGTTATCCGGATAAAAAGATTTTCGAGTATTATCCACAGAAGTGGGATGAGTTAACAGATATAGCTGTTATCGGAGATCCAACCGTTGCTACGAGAGAGAAAGGAGAGAAAATGCTTGAGATAATAATTGAAGAGATAGTTGAGCTCTTAGATAAGGGATTAAACTTCATAAAAAGTTAAGGAAGTGGAGTTATAATGATTAAGTTTGAAGGAATTATCACAGCTCTATTGACACCATTGAGGGATCAAGATAAGATAGATGTAGATGGGTTGAGAGAGCTAATTGAATTCCAATCAAAGAATAGCGTCAATGGATTTTTTATCAGTGGGACAACTGGTGAAGGAGCTATATTGAGTCTAGAAGCTAGGAAAAAATTACTAGAGAAAGTACTAGAGCTATCAAACGGAAATCTAATCAAGATATTTCAAGTTGGAAGCGTTAGAGTGAATGAAGTTAAGGAATTAATAGATTTCGCGGTGGATCTAGGAGTTGATGCCGTCGCCTCATTCCCCCCTCTTTATTATCCATATGATTCATCAGCATTAATCGAGTTTTATCTCGATATATCTGGAGCTAGAGAGATCCCATTCTTCATCTATAATATTCCTCCCAGAACAGGAATAAACGTTGACGCTAAGATTATTAGAGAGATCAAGAGAAAATCCATGAATATCGTTGGTGTGAAGGATAGTAGTGGTGATCTCAAGAACACTATGAAGTACTTGGAAATAGAAGATTTCATAGTCTTGATGGGTTCTGATACATTATCTCTACCAGGATTAATTATTGGTTGCAGTGGCTTAGTTTCAGCTTTATCAAATGTTTTTCCTGAACTCTTTGTCAAGATGTATAGCGCGTTTAAGAAGAGAGAAATTGGTGAAGCGAGAAAATTATATGAATTAATAGTTAAGATAAGGAATCTTTTCCGCAAGTACCCATACATCTCTTCATACAAAACAGCTCTAATTGAGAGAGGGTTATCTATCAGAGATATCGTTAATAAGCCATTAAGATCACTGAGCGACGAGGAGAAGAAAAAATTAAGACATGAATTAAGTGAATTAATAGAACTAACTTGATAAGATCCTATCTATAGCCGCTTTCAACTTTTCTTTCATCTCTTGTTTATTCATATAATTTTTTATCTCAACTATTTCTTTCGCATATGCTCCCTGAGATCTAAGCATCTTCGCTAAATCTGGGGCAGTAACAATAATGTCGCATCTAATATTTTTTGCTTGCGAAGCATCAGCGGTCTCAACCCTCGCACTATACCCAAGCTCCCTAACAACTTTAGAAACCTGCATTTTTAAAAAAAGAGCTGTCCCTGTACCTAAACCACATACCGTTAGAATATATAATTCTCTAGCCATGGATACACCCCTAAAAATTGATACTAGAACATTTCACCTATTCCAAAAAATAAAGAAAATGAAGAATAAAAGTTTAGCTCTTAAATAAACCAAGCAACCAAGCGAGGAGTAAACCATAAATCACGTAGTCAGTGTCAGCAGCCCAGCTTAAGAAATCGCCGACGGCGAATCCAACTATAGGTATCAATAATGCCGAACCAACAGCCATCAATACTCCAGCTATAACACCACCTATGATCATGCCAGTTTTTCCAGCGTAGTGATCACCATAGACTCCCCCGGTAGCTCCGTGGAACCAAACGCTCATCGTTGGTGCATATACGAAGTATGGATAACCCATAACAGTAAATAGCAAGCTCATAGCAACCATTGTTATCACTCCTACGAACCCTCCTACAGCCATACCTATTGGGCTGTATGGGAAGAATAATGGGCAGTCTAGAGCTGGTTTTGCTTGAGGAACGACCTTCTCTGCGAATCCTTGGAAAGCTGGAATCAGCTCTCCGATTAACATCCTAACTCCCTGCATTAAAACTGCAAATCCCGCTCCGAAATAGAGCCCTTGAAGCAGCGAGAATATTATTGGATTCATTCCACCTACCTGAGCAACTAGACCCCAGTCAAATGCTGCTAGAATTAAGTATATAAGCATGTATGCTACGGGTAGGAACACATATGGATCTCTAAAGAATCTTAGTATTGCTGGGAGTTCTTCCTCGCTTTTTTGCTCCGATTTCTCTAGCTTAAAAACTTTACCTAATGGTTTCGTAATTAAGCCAGTGAATAAAACCACTAGTGACGCAGTGTGACCTAGAACGAATCCCTCATTATTGTTCACTTCTTCATCAAAGAAGTGCGTGTAGAATGGCTGGTAGATCCATCTGAAACCGATCCATAATGCAGTAGCAATAATTAGGGAAATCCCAGTTAAGCCACCAACGAATCTAAATATTACTAGGAACCAGAAAGCATCCCAGAAAATCAAGTGTCCCGTTAACATAACGTATTTTGTTGGCAGTAATCGTGCTAACACCAAGTTCAAAATCCATCCTAGTATTATCGCTATCCCTATCTCTGTTCCATACTCAAGAATTATCTTATCAGTTCCAATCGTGACATTTACCGCGGGAGTATTTCTCATAATAGAGATAATAGTGTTAATTGGAGCAATAGCATTAGCTAGCAGTCCTGCGCCAGCAAGAATTAATAATACGCCAATAGCTGCTTTAATACCGCTTGTAATAACTTGTTCCCATGGTCTTTTCTGTAGCCATAAACCAACAGCCGTAATTATTCCCAACAATAATGCAGGATTCCTAAAGAAAGCTATTATGAAGTTTAATGTTTCAGTAAATATATCAGCCATATTTAACTCCACTACAAATTTTTTAAAAAGCCTTTTAAAAAATATATCATCATTTTTTTCTAATAACTAAAACTATTTTAAGTCTTTCTCTCTATAGATTTTATTTAGTTTTATTAAGTAGAATATTGTAAAAAATCAAGTTTAAATCAAAAAATTCTCTGTAGTCGCTTAGCGACCACACATACCGGAGGCTTTTAATTTTTGGCTGCTTTTAGCTTATTAGTGGTGTCCTCTTGGCCCCTCAAGACTGTTTTTTATTTGGCCTTTTTAG
>JALWRR010000149.1 GCA_026993975.1 Promethearchaeati archaeon
GTATCTTACCGTGCTGCAGCTTAACGATGTTTGCGTCACCAAAGGATTGATCAAGAAGAAGTGTTTGGCATAATATGTATATGTATAGTCGTGAACTGGAAATGCAGAGCAAGGAGATCATACCTTTTCTAATCATAATAACTTACATCACGATATTCTTTTATTACCCCTTAATAATGATAAGCAAAGATGCGTTTTATGATGGTAATGTCTTCACACTTAATTATATTGTGAGTCTGTTTCATGATGCCTCTATCATATCTTCTATAATCTTCTCTTTCTGGGAAGCCATAATAAGCGTGATTCTTTCGCTTCTAGTAGGACTCCCTATCGCGTACATAATTACGAAATACGAGTTTAGAGGTAAAAACGCATTAATAGCTCTAATGATGATACCCTTTATACTACCTGGAGTCGTAGTTGCTTATGCTATATTAACTCTATACGGAATCAACGGGTTTGTTACACAGATCATTAAGTTTCTCTTTGGATACGAACTAGTTCTTGGCCAGGGCTTAACCGGAATCTTTATAGCGCATGTTTTTTATAATGCTCCTCTAGCAGCCTTAATAATCTCTAGCGTATGGAAAAGGATTGATCCAGAATTAGAGTACGCAGCGGATGTGCTAGGTAGTACTGGGGCCCATAAGTTTTTTAGGTTAATTCTACCCCTCATATCTCCTGGAATATTCTCCGCAGCCTTAATAATATTCATTTTTTGTTTTACGAGTTTCGAAATAATTGTAATTCTTGGGGGAGCCGTGTATAGGACGATGGAAGTTGAGATTTATACTCTCTACCTAGCTTTCTTCGATTTTAATAGAGCTGCAGCATTATCGATAATACAGCTATTAATTATCGCGATAGTTACTTTCGTTTATTTGAGGGTTCTGGAGGGAATTACTGAAGGTAGGAAAATTGGTAGAACTGAAATAATTGAGGCTAGGAAGCTTTTTTCGAGTTATAAAGACTTATTAAATCCCAAGAAATTGATCTTATTCATATACCTCGTATCATTCTCTCTATTTATGATAACGCCTTTAATAATAGTATTTATAGCCTCGATAATTGATCCAGTAACGAAGAGAATTAGTTTTGTAGGTTGGTCAACATTATTTTCAAATGCATACAATACATTCCTGGGAGCACCCCCTATTGTAGCTCCTATAAACACCATAACTTACTCAATAATTGCATCTACATTAGTTTTCGCTATATCAATTGCATCAGCGAGATTTCTTCACGGTAAAAAATTCATATCTCTCATCTACGGTGTATTAATCTTTATTCCAGTAGCAACTTCTAGGATAACGCTTGGACTAGGAATGATAGCTGCATTTGGATCCACGGGAATCCTATCTATTGATCCGAGACCCCTCATAATAATTGCCCACACTATAATAGCGTACCCGTTCGCTACGAGAACGATACTTAATGGTTACTCAAAGATAGATCCCGATCTCCTGAATATAAGCGATGTATTAGGTGCATCTAATCGATCCAAGTTTCTTAAAGTAGAGTTACCTTTACTCAAACCTAGCTTAGCGACGTCTCTCGTACTAGCATTCGCAATAAGTGCTGGTGAGTTCGCAGCAACAAATCTTCTCTACAGAAGTAAGTACGCTACATTAACTGTATTTCTCTTCTTAATGATAGGGGCCAGAAAATTCCTAGTAGCTGGAGCTGCAGCATCACTACTATCCATAATAACATTTATTGCCTTCTTTATTATCGCTAGAATGGGGGAGGATATAAGCTCGAGTTTTTAAAAAGAGTGCTAGCGCTAGAGAATATATCTATTTTTCTTAAATATGGTTTAGAATATAAAAAAGTTATATAAAAGTGTAATAAAACCATCAATGATTCTCGTTGAGGGGTTACTGAATGAGATCCCTGTTTAAGGGCATTATAGCAAGCCTCCTATTATTAATCTTGATTTCGTCACCAATGATTTTTACTCATCAGAGTCGGGTTCATGCTAGAATACGCCCTCAAGGCCAGGAAAACAAGTTAATCATCTATACATATGATTACTTTTTCGGATTAACGAATGAGACTCTTAGTGGAGAAGTTTACGATAAGTTATTCGGGGAGTTCGAGCGTAGGTATGGAGTCGATATAGATATTAGATTCTTTGATGGAGCAAGAAACATACTGTTGACGGCGATACAAGAGTATAGAACAGGGACTAGAACTGCTGATTTATTAATAGGTCTAGATAACATCGTTGTTCAAGAAGCCAAGAAAGCTGGAATCCTAGAGAAAATTAATACAGCTGAATTAGAGAACTTGAGTAGATTGAGGAGCGATCTAATAAATAATTTCGATCCAGACCTATATGGTGTGCCATATGATTTCGGTCCAATTGCATTTATCTATGATTCAAAGCGAATAAACATAAGTGAATTAAAGTTCGAGGATTTCTATAATGAAAACCTATCATCCCTCCTAGTCACAGAGGATCCCACCCAGAGCACAACAGGTCTATCATTCTTACTATGGCAAATCGGAATTTACGATAAATTGCTGAAAAAGGATTGGCGGGAGTGGTGGTCGAAAGTTAAGGATAAAATCGTAATAGCGAAGAGTTGGGGATCCGCGTACTATGATTATTTCCTGAATGAGGAGGCAGGGAGACCAATAGTAGTGAGCTACCTAACAAGTCCAGTTTATCACTATCTCTATGAGAATACCACTAGGTATAAACCTATGCTAGTAAAATACAATGGATATTGGTACGCGTGGTTCCAGATACAGGGAGTCGGAATAGTTAAGAATTCACCTATGAAGGATATCGCGTTAAAGTTCATTGACTGGTTACTTAGCGATGAGATTCAATCCATGGTCATATATAATGATATCATGTTGCCTGGTAATAAGAATGCTTTGGAGAATATCTCTAGCGACTTACTAGATGTGATGGAGTTCAATATTTCAAAGATAAAGTCAGTCAATGACATGATTCCAGTTTCAGAGATCTACGAGAATGTACATGAATGGTTACGTGAGTGGAAAGAAACGATGAGTCCAAGTTTAGAATTTATATGGATAGCGATATTCTCAATAATAGCGATCGTCGCTGTGATAGGTGTGATAACCTATAAGTTTAAGGGAGTTAAGAAATAAAGCAATTTCCTATTTTTTAGTTAAATAAACCCTATCAAAAATTTCTTTTTCAGAGACTAATTTAACTGGGTCGTTTTCTAGAGTGAAATGCTGATACTTCATACAATTCCAAATAATGCTGAATCGTCTATAAATACTCTCTGTTACTTCTGGATTATAGAAATTCCCGCTAGACTTAAGTAAGTGAATATACATTAGAGGAGGCATAGCGAAAATAATATCAATTAGATCATCTCTATTAACTGGAGGTAACATAAATGAGAACGTGTTCAGTAATCTCTCAGCTTTCTTACTCTGATACAATACTTCTGGAACTTTATAGCTCTCGAGAGCTTGAAAAGCGGCCCAATTAGCGAACTTTTCCTCATCCAAACTGCTTATTGGAGAGTATTTCCCTTTCCCTATTATCTCTAAATAAGATGAAATGTCTTCAATTATGTGATGAGTCAAGGAGTGAAAGTAATGGAAACTGATATACGCTATAAATAGGGATACCACAAAAGCCTTGGGATTATCCTTAAGAGATTTGAAGCGGATCCATCTGCTAGGGAAATCATCCCTAAAGAAGGAGAAATCATTGTTAACTAATCCAAAATAAACAAAATGAGCGAACTTCCTAAAATCAGTCTCAATATTCTTTATCCTGAAGTATATCCCGTAATTCTCTATATCAACGTGATATGGAACATAAAAAGCTAATTTATCAACTATTATAGACCTTCCATACTTCTTTTTTCCAGCTATAGAGATAAAATCTGTAAATTTATCAAAAATGGATAAATCCCTAAAGATTGCAGCGAATCCAAGTTTCTTTCTTGATGGTTCAAGAACAGTATCTATCTCAGGTGAGTATGCTTTATCCCATAACTCTAGTAGCTTCAGCTTTACTTCTTTTCTCTTTAAGTAGGATGGTAGGTACGTACGTGGCTTAAGTAAGGTTTCTTGAGCTAGATATTTTATGCTCAAAACAAGCACCAGTAATTTTTAAGATCATTAACAAAATATATTTTGATTATAAATAAATAAAAATAAGACATATTATGCAAGAATTATTTCAATAAGATTTAATAAGCATTTCAACTGCTAGATAAAAAATTTAATTATGTTGAGAGTGTGGCGAGAAACAAATACACTTTAATAACCGCTTTAGGAATTTACTTTAACCTACTTTCAGGTGTTTTTAATGAGTATCTTCGAGAAAGAATTAAAACACATTGTTGATGAGTTAAAGAATCTGGCGGAAAAAGAGAAAAATGATATCTTGCTAAAGCATAGAGACGAGATATTTAGTGAGAAATTTTATAGCAAGCTCAAGGAAGCTTCTCCCAGCGAATTCATAGAATTCATGCTGTTATTGCCTCCGAAAATATTTACTGATTTCTTAGATCAATATGGTGACGTGATTGTTGAAAAGATAGATAAAGCTGATATAAGGACGATTGCTAAAATATTTGATCAATTACCTAAAGATTTGAGAAAAGAATTTAACTCGAGATTCATGAAAAACCTAATGAACTACGCGAGGAAATTAACTATATCAGACATAATAACAATGATACATAATGTATCAGCGCCATCTAGACCAGGATTACTTAGCCCCATGAGATCCATTATGTTCAGTAAGGATTTCGAAGAGAAGATTCTAGGAAGCACACTATATGAATTAGAGCAATTCATATCAGTTCTCCCAGACGATATAAGAAAGCAATTTTTCTCTAGACACAGGAAAGTATTTTTAAGCGATGAATTCTCCGAGAAGATTAAACAAGCTGATAAAGAAGAAATAACTAATCTCGTATTAAGATGGTTCCCTCAAGATCTGTACCGAGAATTTGTAAAAAAGCATGAAAAAGTTTTATCAGAGAAAGGTTTAAAACTACCAATCTAAATTGATCTAGACACTATATCAGTGTGAAAATCTTATAATGCAGAAAAATTATTTAATTAATGACTCAGTTTGAAAAATATTTTATATTTTTTATGATATTATATACGTGACAATCTTTCTTTATGAGGTATATACTTATGTCAGCTATAGAGAAGATATTAACGAGATTAGGTCTTTCTGAAAACGCTAGGAGAGTCTATCTGCACGCTCTAGGTCGGGGCCCCCAAACAATAGCTGAGTTATCTATGACTAGCGGTCTGGATTATGACACTGTTTCTGCATCTCTAAAAGAGCTTGGTGCTCAGGGATTAGTTAGGGAAATAGCTACAACTCCACCGAGATACGAGATAATACCTCCATACAAATTATTTATAGAGGAGTTTGATAATTTCGGAAAATTGCTTTATGGATTCGAGGATAGGATGAAGGAATCAGTAGATGCTAGCTTAAGGGAGATGTCTAAGCAGATAGATGCTTTCAGAGAGGAAATAAAAGGCTTATTATCAAACATTGTTAGTGACCTAAGTGATCAAATGGAGAAGAATTTCGAGAATTTGTTTTCACGAATCAGTACATCAATAAAATCAATTGTTGAGGATGTTAATAAGCAATCGCTAGAGATAACTAATAATGTATTGAATCAGATAAATCAATCAACCAACTTATTCGGAGAGCATATAAGGAATACACTTAAGAAGATAGATGAATCAGTATATGGCTTAAGTAAGGAGCTGGCAGAGAGTTCTAGGGATTATACATCAGCTATAGCTAATCAAGTAACAAAAACAGCTGTGCTTGTAGGGAATACAACGGAGGAATTAGCTACAAACATAATTAACAATGTATCTACCTTAATAGATAATCTATCGAATGGTCTTAATAACGTTTTTGTGGGTGTGAGTGAGAGTCTCTCTAAGACAATATCGAATGTATCAGAAACAATCACTAAAACTACAGATAATATTGGTCAGGAATTAGAGAAAGCCATGACAAGTCTCACAGAATCACTTGATAGATTAGTTGAAAATCTAAGTAATCAAGTAAGCACTATTCAGGGAACATTAAATAATCTTCTTGAAATAGTTAGAGTTCAATTAGAGGATGTGTCTAACAAAACTACAAACGCGTTATCTAATTTATCAGAATCAGTAACGGAAACCAGAGCTTCATTAATCGATTCTGTTAAAAACTCAATCAATTCCCTAAGAAGCGCTATGGAGAACTTATCTTCCTCTATGACTAATTCCTTACAATCCATGCTAAACAGTTTAAAAATGGAGTTAGAGAAAGTTAGGTTAAATTACTTAGATGCTTTCAAGGAAAACGTTAACAAGCTTGAGAATCAATTAACAGAGACTAGAAATAATTTAATAAAACAATTAGAGGAAAACATAGAGAATCTCAAGAGAACAGGGGAGGAAATGACAAAGAATTTTACTGAGAAGTTAAATGAGACTGTTAAATCTTTCGATGAACTAACTAATAATATTGAAAGTGAAACCATGAGCACGCTGGAGAAGCTTAGTCAAGATGCTCAGGAGAGTCTAAATAGATTAAGAGATCAATTAACTAGGGAAGCTGAGAAGTCAACCGAAAATTTAATTAATGCGCTAGATGAATTAAAGCGAACATCAATAGAGAACCTTAAATCGAATTCTGAGAGAATAATAGAGAACATTGTTTCTAGGCTAGAGGATAGCGCTGCACAATTAAGAGCTGGACTAAGATCAATAATAACAGAGAAAGTTCTAACAGATATAAAGGACATGATAAATGTCTTTAGCGAAGGCCAAAAAGCTATGATGGAGCTGTATCAAGAGACAGTTAAAAGAGAGGTTCCAGAACTAGCGAAGGTATGGGTAGTTAAAGGATTAAAAGGTATCCTAGCGCATATACAGGACATGATAAGCAGAGCTCAAAACATCGTACTAATAGTGACACCTGATATAAATTACGTACCAGTAGAGCAAATAATGAAGCTAAAAGAGTTCGCTAGAGTTCAGATAGCTGCTGGTGTTGATTTAGGAAAAGCTGATCATGCAAGAATACTAGAGAAACTAAAATCTAGACCAAGAACCATCGTGAGGCACTATAAGAGAGGAATAATTCTAGGAGCAATAGTTGATGATAAAGAAGCAATCTTCGCGACTTTACCGGAGAAAATAGAGGATCCTGAGGAAGTTATGGGAGTAGCAACAACTTCTCATGAATGGGTTATGGCTTCTCACGATTTTCTTGCCTATGCTTGGACAACAGCTGAAGATATCCGTTAAGCCTTTAAAAAATTTTTAACTATTTTTTCTTATTCTTCTTAGGTGAATCATGGTGGGAAATAGATACGATGTAGTCACTATAGATCTAGATGGTACAATATCACGTGTCATTACTGAAGAATACGTGCTTCGAGAACTTGCTCCAGAGAGATTAGAAAAATACTACGAGCTCGATAAACTACTACAGGAAGATTATCAGAAGTATTATGAGAAAGCTGTAACAGAGCAGTTTAAATTGCTTATAGGGTTGAAGGTAAGCGAGATAAAAAGAGTATTCGAAACAATACCTTTAGCGAAAAACGTGGATAAGGCAATTAGATTGCTTAATGACCATGGATTCGAAGTATTAATATTAACAGATAACATAGATGTTTTCTGCGAGGGAATTAGAGATAGAATAGGGGTACGGAGATATATAAGTTCTAGAACAATAGTTAAGAACGATGTTATCGTGGGTCTAGGTGAATTGAATCTAAGGAAGGATCAGGGCTTAAAAAAATACTTGGAGAAGAATAATATAGATCCAGCAAGAGTCATACACGTGGGCGATTGGAAGAATGATGTTCCAGTATTTAACTTGGTGGGTCTAGGTATTGCTTATAGACCGAAAGACAATAAAATTATTGAAGAAGCTCATCTCACAATTAATATTGAGGACTTTGAAAAAGTCGCCAAGTTAATAATAGCTCTTGACAAGTGTTAATTATAGGGTTACTGAATGGTATCAGTTCGCTTAGTAAAAATCAAAAAATCTTATGGAAATGTTAAAGTCTTAGATAACTTATCTCTAGAGGTTGATGATGGAGAATTAGCCGTTATTCTCGGTCCATCAGGAGTAGGTAAAACAACTACACTAAAGATAATAGCTGGCATATTGAAACCAGATTCTGGTAAAGTACTTTTTAATGATAGGGATGTAACATACCTGGAACCCAAGGAAAGAAATGTAGGCATGGTCTTTCAATCACCAGCTCTTTTCCCGCACATGACTGTCTGGGAAAACATAGCTTTCGGACTTGAAGCAAGGAAATGGCCTAGAGAGAAAATAAGAGAAAGGGTAAGGGATCTGCTCCATATGTTTAACCTAGATGGTTTAGAAGATCGTTATCCAAGGGAATTGAGTGGAGGTCAGCAGCAGAGAGTAGCCATAGCTAGAGCGCTAGCTATAAACCCGAAAGTATTATTGATGGATGAGCCATTCGCTAATCTTGATCCATTATTGAGAGATAGGTTAAGATGGGAGCTTAAGAGTATTCAAAAGGAATTAGCGATAACAACTATCTTTGTTACGCATGATCAGGATGAAGCGTTTCAGATAGCAGATAAACTAGCTATAATGCTTAATGGAACAATTAAGCAAGTTGGTAATCCAGATAAAATATATTACGATCCGATGAATGAGGAAATCGCCAGATTTCTAGGAGTAAATGTGATTCATTTAGATGAATTAGATAACCTACAAAATGTTCCGTGTAAGAATAAATCTAGCAAGATAATTGTTTGGCCAGAAGAAATAGATTTCCGGCTTGATCAAGGAATACCAGCCAAAGTAATTAGTGCCATAAGAATAAAAAATACAGTAAGAATCAAAGTAAAGATTCCTAAGAATCAGATAATAGAAGCAATTAAAGATATCGAAGATCTAGATATGAACATAATTAATAAGAAGCGTTTATTCATAAATATTTTAAAATGCAAACCGATTTATTAAGTATTACAAAATAAATACATTTTACTAATGTGTTATCTAATATTTTTAAAAATATTAATGATATACTATAGGAATTTTTAAGTTTATAACTGCTCTCTAAGTTATTTTTAGTTTTACATGAGCGAATTATATCGTTTTTTTATTTACTCTCATTGCTTATATTGTATTACCACCATTTAAATAAACATTATACCTAATTCTAACCCCATGTTATGAGATATATGGAATATTCATAGATTTTTTACAAGAATGTGTATAAATAAAGAGAATCTTTATAAAATTTTGCAAAAAATGAATTAAAAAATGGGGAGTAGTTTAAATAATATATTTAAGGGAGATATATAAATGAGCTGAGGCATAAGGAATGAAAAAGAAGAGTAAGAAGATTACTTATATTAATCTTAAAGATGACGCTCTAGAAACTAGTATTTCTCATGAGAAGAGAAGAGGGAGAAGGATATATTACGAGGATTCATTTCTCAGAGATATTGAGGAATCATACTCTAAGGTTACTGATTGGGAAGTTCATGAGAACGCTAATGTCAATACATCTTATGGAGGGTTTATAGGATTTATTTTAGATAAATTACTTAAAGCGCCGGAAATAATTTCAACTTATCTTCCAGAAGATGCTGTATGGGAGCATTTTGAAGGCGGGATACATATACATAAGTTACCGCATTCACTATTTATACCTTATTGCGCGGGATGGTCAATATCTAAGATACTTAAGATTGGGTTAAAAACTCCAACAGTTAAATCAAACCCAGCAAAGCATCTGGATACAGCTATATCGCACTTAGTGAATTATTTCTTTTTAGCAGCACAGGAATGGACAGGGGCTCAAGCTGTAACAGCGTTTGACTTGTATATGGCTCCATTCGTTAAGAAAGATAATTTGAGTGCTAGGGATATTAAACAAGCTCTACAGAGATTAGTGTTTGAGCTAAATTACCCAACCAGAATCGGTTATCAAAGCCCATTTACCAATATAACTATAATTCTAGATACTGTTCCAGATTTCCTAGAGGGTGACGCATTGGTTGGAGGCAAGAGGGTTGGATTATTGCGGGATTACTATGATGAATCATTATTGTTAACTAAGGAGCTATTGAAGCTTTATTTAGAAGGAGACGCTATGGGACAGCCTTTCACGTTCCCAATAATAACAATGATGCTAACTAAGAATTTCGATTGGAATGGAACAAGATGGGGTGAACTAACAGATATTTTCTTTAGAACATTAGCGAAGAGGGGTGCGTTTTATCTATTGAATGGGTATGCTACCGATGTATCAGCGCTATACGCAATGTGCTGTAGGTTAACGATAGATACATCCAAGCTAGCAAAAAGCGGATTTTTCAAAGTTTCGAGAGATGAGGGTGAAGAGATCTATGAAGCTTTAAAGAAGAGTGATAAGAGATGGGGTATATGGGCGATGCCTGATGCTACAGGTAGCATCGGTGTAGTCACATTAAACCTGCCGCGGATGGCTATAGAGGCTAATGGCGATATATCTGAGTTTTATGATATTCTCTATCAAAAACTTAGTTTAGCTAGATCTGTATTATTGAGATGGAGAGCTAGGTATGAAAAAACGTTAATGAATGGTCTAATGCCGCTCACGAAAGTCTATCTTGGTCACTTCAATGGTCACTTTAATACTTTAGGGGTACTAGGCCTTCCTGAAGCTGCAGTTAATCTGATGAATGATCCAGAGGTCTGGTTTAATAAGGATAAGGTTAAGGATGCATTGAAAATAATGAAAGATATTGTTGGCACTATTAGGAAAGTAGGAGGAGAATTTGAGGAGGAAGATGGTTATCTATATAATGTTGAGGAGGTACCCGGTGAGAGCGCTAGCTTTAGATTAGCTATGAGCGACTACAAGCGTTTCCATGAATTAATAAAAGAGAAAAAAGCTTACATACCTTTCTATATGGGTAAACCGTTTTATAGCAATAGTGTGATACCTTACTATGTCGATGTCCCAATTACTCAGAGGGTTTCTTGGGAAGCCGATGTTCAACAAGAGTTTACTGGTGGGGTAATGCTACACTTATTTATGCATGAGGCGATGGATCCAGAAGCGTTAAAGAAACTAGTCTATAATATTGTAACAAGAACGAAGATTGTTTATTTCAGTATCACGCCATCAATATCGGTTTGTAATGATTGTGGTTGGAGAGGAGTAGGAATATATTTCAAGTGTCCTAAATGTGGGAGTACTAGAGTTGATATATGGAGTAGAATAGTTGGGTATTACCGTCCAGTAAAATCATGGAATGAAGGTAAGAAAGCAGAGTTCTACTTTAGAGTACATTATGGTGAGAAAAAGAGACTCAAGCCAATTGACGTTAAGAAATAATAACTGATTCTAATAAACTATTTTTATTTCCTTAATCATTTTTACATATTGCGCTTCAATATCTTTGTTTCTCCCAACTACTGGGTGTATTAAGTAGGGTTTCATTAAATTAGATATTTTCATAGCCCTGAAAAATATTCTCTTAGTTGGTAGAGTTAAGTGTCTATGTGCTCTTGGTGGGCTCTCATATCTTTTTTTCTCGACTAAACTTTTTCTAGGCCGAATTATAACTAGTTTATATGGATAACGAATCTTTCTATGGCATTTGCGACAGATGTAAGTATTCTTGTCTTTCTTTTTTAATCTAGAACCGCAATACGGGCAGAACGGATTTCCTTCAGATATATCTGGTACTAGCTCTAGAGTTATGAATTCCTCAACATTAACTATTAAATAATTCTCTTTCTCGCGCGAAAAAACAGATGAAACCAACAGTATCTCATCACCATGTCTAAGTTCTAATGCATGCTTTTGAAGTTCCCTCTGCATCTTATATATCCTGCCAATTATTCGCCATCCATCACTTTCTAGCTCCAGAATAACTTTTTCTCCATGCCGCTCAACTTTAATTACTCGCGCTTTCATCATAACTGTTTGATAGGGTCTAGCATTACTCGGTGAATCAATCTTAGTAACGTGAGAATGGGTCCATTGATTACTCCTAAAAATCGCCCATAAGCTAAAAGGTTCATGCTCAATTAATTTGAATGCCTCAAGTAATTTTTCAGGAATATCTCCACGAATACCAAGTAGAACTGGATCTGGACCAACTGGCGCGATTAGTAAACGTTTATTATCGATATTATCGAATGTATATCTCCAGTATTTCATCTCCATGTCTAAAACACTCTTAAAACTAATCTCCCGCTCCTTACCAATATTCTCCATTTTTCGATACACCAGTAACTCATATGTATAATCCTTGAGTATAGAACCTATGGCGGAGACAGCGCCGATGATTCCTCTCGCCTTTTTATTCACAGCTAGGATCTCTAGGTAACCATATGATAGATTGGATAGCTTTTTCTCTAAGAAGCTTAAAGGAGTTACATCTCTCAATGAGTTTAAATAAATCTCAAATAATCTCTTGTCTATTGCGTAATCCTTAGTAATATAGATGGCAACTGCTGGTTTAGTTTTCCTAAAAAAGCTATGGGATGATTTCTCAACTAGGTTGATAACTAGATCACGGATATTATTGATGTCAGAAAAATCCACGAGAAACCGAATTGCTATTGAACCGTTCCCTCTAGTTTTGACTGGGATATTAGGGTTTAATCGAATTAAGAGTGGATAATCAATGGGTTCGCCAAATGATAGTAATTTTTCATATATTAAAGCACCCAGATAAGTAGTGCACATGCCGTAGGGCGAATCCGTATCATCAATACCTACATGAAGATAGACCTTATCATGATTAAAGACCTCTTTACCTGCACTAATAACACTTGATAGCTCTATTTGCTCCCATACACTGGATCTAGCTTTAAATCTTATGAAATTCTTTAAGTATTCATAATCAGCAAGATTAGGGTCCTGCCTTAAGCAATCCTTGCAAACTCTAGCAAACCCAACTAATTCTGAATCATCCTCACAAACCAATCTTCCACATACAGCACAATATCCTCTAGAGAGTTTTTTGTTACATATCTCACAGAGCATTGATGAGCAATAATCACAGAATGGTTTATTTGGGCTCTTTGGCCTGCCACATAATGGACAAGTCGACAAGTTTAACACTCGCACACATACTGGTTGAATGCATCTTATTAAGCGCTATACTGTAGGAATTAGATTTGTATTGCATGAAATTTTTATTTGAGGGAAAGCAAATTAAGAATTATTTCTTTCTCTAAATTTATAAAAACAATTTATTTAATTATACGTAATACCATCTAATAACATAAAAATTTATATATGTCTTTTGCCTAATTGACTACACTACTAGTTTCGATTAATTAATGATATGGGGTTGAGATTACTGCATTATTGGGTGATCCAGAATGCTAACTAGGTATAGCATGCTTTTAACTGAAGATGAGTTAAAAGTGCTATACAAGGTTTATAATGACGATGAGAAGGAGCCCATGGCTAACATTATACTAGAATATAGGAATAATAGGATTTATACAAGTTTAATAATGTTTAAGGAAGTTGAGTTAGACGAGTTAACGAAAGCACTTGAGGCAGCTAGGGATGATTTTATTTCGATAATACTGATAAAGAGAAAGAGGGATGAAAAAGAGTTATCTAGATTGCTTGAAAACAATGTTATCTCTACTTAAGCTTGGTATACTGGATCACTTTTCTCATCAACCAGCAGTAAGAGGCCTTTTCTTCTGACTACAACGACTTCTTTACCAGTCCTTATTATTTGATCTCTAATACTTCTCGCTTTCCATATTTCGCCATTAAGCTTAACTAGACCTATAGGATTCAAATCTTTAATAACTACTCCTACACTATTAACCAAATCATAGTTTACTCTTGGTTTGTCATCAAGCACAGGGCTTAGTAATTCGTATTTTATCAATAAGAAAGCTGTTAGGGCTACGATGGCAATAATTGTTATGATAATTGAGTATTCTGGAATTAAATAATATGAGACGATTAGAACTAGAAACGCTATAGCGATGTCATCTAGAGAGATAATTAAAAATTTCTTTAATTTAGTTTTCAATTGAAATCACTCTGGAGAGAATTTGTAATCATGTTTATTATAAAGAGGTAATGAGTTATAAATCTTGATACAAACACGAATAATTTATATTTATTTTACGAATAATTTAACATTGGCATTTAA
>JALWRR010000150.1 GCA_026993975.1 Promethearchaeati archaeon
CTATTAGATGCTCTGTCCTCTGGATCATCGTCGTACTGCCCAGATAGTAGCATAAAAGACTGATAACGTTCGACAGCTAATAAATCTACAAGCTCATCATTACTTAGTCCATAAAGCCCTAAGCCTAAAAATTGCTTAATCCATTTCACGTTGCACCTTTCTTAGCTCATTTTTAGCCTTACGTACCATCATAGCCTTAAATACCCTCTGGTATTCTTCTTCAGACAACGCTGTCCCAAGAACCGCAAGCGCATATTCTATATCAGCCATAGCATAACGGGCGTACATAGTCGCTCGTTTAGCTATCTCATCTTCCATATTAACCTTACGGCTCTTTTCTATAAGATCGTGTTCATTAAGCTTCAGTAAATTTTTCATTCATAGACTCCTCAATTAAAGCTGTAAGTTGGTCATCAAGCAGATCCATTTTAGTTTCAGCTACTTCAAGATTATTTTCCATAGAAGCTGCATAGGCAAGAGCTCTAAAAGCCGTAGCTCCAGCAAGAAAGGCCTGAATAGTTTCTTTACGTTGTACTTTACCTGCATCTTTAGGCAGTACTCCTGTCATATATTCATTAAAGGCATCAAAAAAGGTCTTCAAAATCACTCTCCTCAAATATTATATCTTCAAATTTATTGACTGAACCAGCAGTATTTACTATGTCAGCTCCTAGCCTTCTCCAGTAATTCATTTTCTCAGGTAAGACAGTGTAAGCCTTGAGCTCAAACTGCTGAAAAAATTTCCACATCTGTAAGTCATAGATATGGTCCTCATGCACATAGACATTATATATGTGCATGACTCCAAACTTATCAATCTTAAACTCAAGCTCACCAACTATATAACCATCATAGACTATATCATATAGGTTATTATAGTGATACTTTAGTTTAAAGTTTCCTGTAATCATAAGCTGTCCTAATGTGTCTGTGAAAGTAGCTGCCGAGACTGTCAGCGTCCATCAGTCCAGTGTAAACATCAAAAGGAACATTGCTGTATTCATAGACATTGCCATTCTTAAACTCAATGTACAAAACCTCTTTATCCTGATCATAACCCGCAGCTGCGAGGTTACTACTTTCCACTGGCTGCATAATCATATCTAAGTTCATGGTTCTTCTCCTTTGCAAATTGATAGGCTTTCTTGTAGTTATAGAAAATCCTTCTAATTGTTTTACCATCTTCTAATACCAACCACATGGTATCAAGCTGGCTGCGTTTCACAGTATACTTCATAATAGTCCTTTACTTGATTTTTATTATTATACTATAAGCATTCTAATATTAAGCTTAAAATTTTAAAATTGATTAAAAATGGGGGATCACACGAAGAGAATTAAAACTATTGATATAGTTTAAGAGATATGTTACATTAAGTGAAGAGTTCACTTAATGTAAGAAGTTCTAAGCCTTTAATACAAGTGGCTTGGTTAAGTCAGTAATAAAGCCACCATCATACTGGATTTCATTAAGAGTATAGGCAAACGGTCCAGAAAAGTTAGCCGCAGTGTTAGCATCCATTCTTACTTTTGCTGCATAGTCTGCCCAAATTCCATAGCCGTGGCCAGTCCATTTACAATCTTTCATCCAAATATCACAAGTATAACCTATGAGAGCATAGTCATTTGACTTAGAGGATATATTACAGCCTTCAAACAAGGTTCTTCCATAGTCAATGAAGAAGACATAGCCTGATCTATTCTCAGTAAAATCTACATCTACGTTTTTAAACGTAACCTGTGCACCCTGAATATAGAACCCTAGGTTATTATTTCCACCATCATTATTAGTGAACTTAATAGTAGCATTAGTAGAAAACTCTGCGCCTGTCAAAATAGTAATATAGGCATGCTGTGAAAAGGCATATGTTCTATGTAATTCGTAAGTTTCATTGCCATTTAGTGTAATCATGATATTCCCTGAGCCCACTGCTATAGCAGTTTCCGCCTGCTGTAATGCTTTATCGAGGGTCTCAGCTCCATGGTCTCTACCAACACGGATAACCTCTCCAAACTTAAGCGCTGGCCTAAATTTTCTCATAGAATAAGCATGGTCGTAACGCTCTTGCCATGTCAATACCTCTGGTGTATCTCCGTTATAATCATTCCATGCCATAAGCTTGCTCCTCTAGTGGTTTAGGTGGTTCGGGTATCATATTAAACTCCTTCTCTTTTATATTACTATATTGTCAATAAAGTTAATATAGGCAAGCAATAAAGCATCGTAGCCAGAAGTACCAGGCATATATTTAGACTGATGCGCTGCAAAGAAAGGCTCAGCTAATACACAGTAGGATTTTCCTCTAGACAAAAAACCTCCACCTCTTTCATTCTTCTTGACTCTTTTAACTCCTCTATCCCTATTATCTAAATAAAGATTAAAGTTACCATTCAATGCTCTAGCTAACTTACCTCCAGTCTTAGAGTAATATAGAACTTCATGACCATCTACACTAGGACTACTAGCTGCATTAAAATGTAGTGAGATACTTACTGTTGCTCCCCAAGCATCTATACGCTTATGAAGATCTTTCATTCTCTCAGTATAGCCACTAAGATCATCTCGGCGATAAAATATCTTTAGCTCATGTTTATTTGTATGTCTTACAATATCCTTTGCTAAACCAGAGTTAAACTCAAACTCTGATACTCCCGCGTCTCCTACCGCCCCTTGAGCATTTTGTCTATGGCCTACTACTATTGCTACTTTCATCGTTATACTCCTTGTTTACTCTTTTATTTATTATAGCATAATTAGAACAAATTTTTCTAAGCTTTGTATTGTTTCTTACTAGCTCAAGAAGATCTTTATTTTTTATCACACTATTGTTAGCATCTAATGGTCTGACCTTAATTGGTCTAGACTCTGGCACCTTATAAGTCGGCAGCCTAGGATATAGGCATTTCTTTTCCGGGCATGGCTTTGGATCCCCACAGCTATTAAGTATGAAGATTGGTAAGATCAATAACAGGTATTTCATCATCTTGTCCTACTCCGTCTATAAAGCCATCTAAAGACTGTTTAGTAAGGTTAGCCTCGCAGGTATTAAGAAGCTGCCCCACTTCTTTTAGCTCATCTTGAGATTCTTTAAGCTGAGTCTGTAGCTGAGAAAGCGGTTGCCAATGCCATTTATAAAGCCCAACACTGGCTATAGAAAAAACTACTAACCAAAAACCAATTTTAAAGTACAAACTATTCATCTCTTTACCCAACTGTCTTCTTCATGGTTTACAACGGCTCTAATTAAGTTTATAACCGCTCCAAGTATTAGCACCAGAACTGCCTGCTGATACTCCTTATAAAGCATTAGCTCTATAGATATAGCCAAGGCTAAAATATAGACTGCAGTGCTATAGGATCTTTTATAGGCTCTAGTGGCTATAAGCACAAAGATTAAGCCAAGACTAACCATTGGGTATAGTATTATAGGCTGTAAATGCTCAAAAGAATTCATTTAGTGTCCTTTTTAATTTTACTAACAAGCCAGTCAAAAATAGGGACTGTCCACCAAGATAAAGCAAAAGCAATTATTAAAGCTAAAGAACTGGATACTTGCCCCAGCTTAAAGCCAGTAATATTCTCAAGTACACCCTCAGTTATTGTTAAATACCAAAAAGGTATAGCTAATATACCAAGAGCAAAGCCTTTCAAT
>JALWRR010000151.1:0-18138 GCA_026993975.1 Promethearchaeati archaeon
ATTTAGGGATTTTATATGAGCGAAGATAAATGGCTTAAGAGCGAGATAATTTCTAGCAAGGGAATTCCCGAGATATTGAAAATGCTTGATACCTTATATCCCGACTATGATTTTAGCGAAGTAGAAAAGAGGGCTAAGTTGGGTTTAATACCTAATCCTTTTACTCTAGAGAACAGTAAAATTGAAGCTGAACAAGCTCTTGCTGGCTTGATACATCGAGAACAAGCTTATTTATTTCTAAGTTATATTCAAGCAATTCTAGAGAAGGCATATAATCAAGAAACTGAAGAACTTAATGTTCCTGAGGATGTAGATAAGTTACTGCTTGTGGGAGCTGACGCTCTCGCGCACTCAATATTAATACTCATTAAAATTAAAAAAACTAGAGATCTAGCTATTGAGTCTGCTCCATTATTAGCTCAGACAGCGCTTGTTTCAGTATTATTAAAACGCGATAAGATGGCTGAGACAATTCTCACTCTGATTTTCGCGATGCTTGAGAAGCCTGATAAAGCTGAGGACAAGCTTGATCTTGCGGATGCATTAGCTAGGGGATTTGAGGAAGCTAAATTCGATAAAATCGCTTTTGAGGTAAGAGAGCACGTTAAAAAATTAATAGAGAAGAAATAATTTTTCTGAGCCCCCTAGCTTTTTTTGGTTATTTATATACTCTGTTGCTCAATTCTACTAGTTATTTCAGGTGTTAGTTAATGAATCTTCATCCTTCTGTAGGTATCATAGTGGGGCCGGACAGTTTATTAAGAAAATTGAAGAATCTGGCATCTAGAATAATTAACAGGTTTATTAATAATATTGGTGATATTCTGAAGATCGCTGATTACGATAAGTTATTTGATGGATTGTACGATGGATTAAGAAACTTAATTCCACTGTATATCTTTGCATCGAGGAGCATTGATGATAAGATACATTATCGATACTCTATAAAGTTCTCTGATAGATTTAGCTATGACTTAGATTCTGAATTATCTATGGGGACAACTAGTTTCTTAATCCGCTTTAATAGAATTATTTATCTCTCGCTGGACATATCTAGCTTAATCGAGTTAATGCTTGATAATATTAAAAGAGATAATGCATGGGAGAACATTATTTTTATAGATAAGTTAGTAGAAGAGGTAGCATCTAGATCCAAAGCTAACCCATTAACTAGAAGGATACTGCATATAAGTAAAGAAGAGATAAACCCGCTAGAAAAAAGCAGAAGGATAATCAACTTGTTCCTGAATGCAAAGGAACCTATCGTGGAGGGATCTTTTTCAATTGATATTAAAGAAAGCTGGAGAGAACCCCAATTAGTCAGAACTCTTCCTCTCTCACATTCGCTATGAAGCTTCTCCAGAACTCCCAGTGCTCTATATCTGGTAATGCTCTTTTCTCAACGAATGAGTACCAGTAATCCTTAATCATGAATAGTTTTAAGGCAGCTTCACCCTCTTTAAGATAAAGAAATTTATTCTTCTTATCGATCGTTGGCAATAGTATGACTAATAGGACTAGAGGTGATATATTGCCCAGCACTCTGCTTAGATAAAAACCTATATCCATAGCTTTAACAAACACCTCAACATCTTTCTCATTAATATTTAACAGCTTAATAATCACATCTTTTTTAAAAGACCCATGGGTAGGATTCCATATCACGAAGCTATCTGGGTACATCCTCCGTTCATGAAGCCTCTTTAAAGCACCTAGATAAACATCTAGGTCACTATCTGATATCTTTAGAAAACCAAACAATAATCTTTTAGCGT
Source organism: Promethearchaeati archaeon (assembly GCA_026993975.1). Lineage (GTDB taxonomy): Archaea > Asgardarchaeota > Njordarchaeia > Njordarchaeales > Njordarchaeaceae > Njordarchaeum. The sequence continues at coordinate 1,776 of JALWRR010000151.1, forward strand.
AGATCCATTGAGCAAACATGTTTAATAATGCTTCCTTTAGAACACTGCTCTCATTATTCCTTATTTCTCTTATTACTTCCCGAAAGAGCAATTCTCTTCTCTCTTTCCAAGGTATATTCCCCTCAGCGCCATACTTATCAATTAATGGCTTAAGCCAGTCTCGTTTATCCAGCTCTTTCTTGACTTTATCGAATATATCTAGTATATGGGAATTAATTTTCTTAACCAGGTACTCAACTTCGCTTAACTGATCCAATTAAATCGCTCCTTCTCAATCTTTATTATCTCAAGTATTGTTGGATGTTTTAATGAATAAAACCTATTCCTCGCCTAAATATTTCAAACTATTCTTAATCCAAGAATCTTTGCAACTTGCTCGAACTCACTGCTCCAATCACCTCTAATTAATATTAAGTGACTTGATACAGGCTCATCAATGAGTATTTCTGCATTGCGATTTAATCTTATCTTGAATTGCGTTCTACAAAACTCACTAGACCAAGCCTCTCCTATCACAATTTCTCCTGTAGCTAGGAATAATTTCTTGAAGTCATTAGATAATCTCACTAGAGTAACTTTTTCTTCAGGCTTAAGAATACCTCTTATCCCTACACTTTTACTAGTTTCGAAATGACTTAACAATTGAAAATCATCAACCAATCGTGTTGCGACTGTACAATGAGCTAACGTAACTTGATTATTATGCAAATCCTCTATGTTACCCATGAAAACTGGTTGTTTAGTTATGTTAAACGCTAGAAGCATTGTTACTAGGGCGCCAAGATCAGCTTCACAAGCACCAATAATTCCTTTATCTATAGAGTGTGAGATCGCTAGACATGGAGTTACTCCCGTTCTCATAATGAAGGGAAAGCACCTAATTCCATAGGCTATTGCGTTTCTCTTCACTAGCAAATATTTTATGGCGCTAAAAACCTTAGCACTTCTCTTTATATCTTCATCGTTGATAGTGTTTCTCTTAGCTTTGGAAAATTTATCGATGAGCTCTTGATCGGGATTAGATTCTTCATATCGCTTAATAAAATCTTCAAGCATTAGCAGATCTATCTGGAGTTTTAAGATCTTACTTAATTCATCGAGATTATACCCCTCTTCCAGCAACCATTTTTCATCATGCGTGATTAACAGGATTTTCTTTCCATAGAGCTCTGAGATCGCTTTAGATAACTTCATCTTCTTAATAAACTCACTTAAGTTTCGCTTCGTTAAGTCGTGATGCAGGAGAAATAACTTCTTTTTATTTCTTAATATTACTGCTGCATGAATAGCTGAAGCTAATGAGTTTTGTTTTGGATGCGATAGGATTATTAATGGCTTATTAAATTCGCTTAACTTGATTATTAATCTAGAGACTCCGCCAGTGCAGACTAATGCGATGATTACCTTTGCTGAATACAGGATCTCGCTATTCTCCATGATCTCTTCAATCGATTTTACTGGCTTTAAGATGCTGATGGCTTGATTCTTAATCAGCTCAGCATGATGTTTAATTATGTTCCTTATGTTAACGTCGTTAAATCTCGAGCACAGAGGGACTAGAACTATTTCGGAACTCATAAGAATCTCCTGAGAAAACTTGATAGTGAGCAAGTACCTTAATGCTTCTAGAATAATTCTTTAGCTTTTATAATAAAAAAATAAGTAAAAAGTTAGGGCTTATCTCCTTTTTAACGCTAGGACAATTACTCCTACTAGTGCCACTGCAATTATTGAGACGAAGAGATAATTATTATAGAAGAAATTCAATAACTCTCCTTCTTCGCTCTTAATAACAGTTATGCTTGGGTCATGTATCAGAACACCATTGAAGTGTGGGTAAGCAAGATACATTATAGCCTTATTCATGTGAGATATATCTGAGTCATTAACTTTACCAAACCTATAACTATTGTTCTCCCTGATCTCTACCTGGTCTCTATACCTAAATGCGCCTTCATATGGAGCTCCTTCATGGCTCATTTTTACCTCTCTTACATGCTCTCGTACAGAATGCTTATGCATGCTCGGAGAAGCCTCTTTCCCTCTGAAATGCCCTGCAAAGATTATTCCGATAGCTAACTTAGAATCATTACTGACCCACGGCCAATTCGAGATAATTATATCTATTTTCAGCTCCTTGTTTCCCTCGACCTCGTACCCATCTACGTTAACAGTCTCGTTATATATGTGATTTATGAACGCTACATTCACATAGCCAATTGAACCGCTCATTCCTGGCGAAACACCCATTACTCTAACTGTTGCATTCATCGATATCCTTATCTCTTCTACACCATTAACAACTAGTTCTTTCGCAACAATGTTCCAATTCACACTAGATTCAAGCAATTGTGCTCTCGCTAAGATGATATCACTACTACTATATGCACCATCATTGTCTTTATCGTTAAATTCTATTATCTCAAGGAACTTAACTATATAAACCGCAGTCCCATTCTCTTTCGGTACCCAAAACATGTATTGTGGTTGCTTATTAAAGAACCTAATAACTAAGTCTGGCGTCTCTATAGTCGCTGTATTTTTATGCCATGAAGGCTGTGAATAAACGCTATTAACTGGTAATAACGTTAACGCAAGTATCATAAAGATACCTAGTAAGTAACGCTTATTCATTTATTAACACCTTTTATTATCTCTTCAAGATAAGAAGGAGATGAGAGGAATTTATAATCATTATGAACAATTTGTTCAATGCTTTTCTCAGCACAATGGGAATGAGATATTTATAACATGAATCCTAATTCATCAAATATCCTCTTTATGTATGAGAGCTCATTCATTAAGCGATAACCCTTATCTGTTATTTCATAGTAAGTCTTATCACTCTTTCTTATTTCTCTAATGTATTCCTCTTTAATCAATCTCTTGATATATGGTTTTAACCTCTCGTATGGTATATTAGCTCTCTGGATTATACTTGATATTGTAGATTGTCCCTCGCTGTCAATTGCTTTAAGTATATCAAGGAGCACTCCGACATGAGATCTATATTTCTTTCTCATTAATTATTCAACCCGCCAGATGATCTTGAATAGAAATAATAATCCAATAAGTCTAAGTAAGGCTCCTCCTAGCATCAATGTATCTATTGGTATTATTAATTTTAGTCCTAATAGCAAGTAGGATGCTGCAAGTGAGATATATCCTGCGTAAGTTATGGTTCTAGCTCTACGACCTGATATTAACTGAGTAATAATTATTAGCATGATTATCAGGAATGTTAAGAAATCTATTCCGATTCTCACTAATATTGGAATGAATAACATAGCAGCGTATTTCATACTGTATTGCTGATAGATCAAGAGACCAACAAAGCAAGCTAAATCAAGCAAGCCTACCGTAATCCACCAGTAGACATAACTTGAGTTTAATGGATCTAGGAAATATATTTCTCCCGCTAGAAAAGATGCTGTTAACATTGATAAATATGTTGCTTCCAGAAATCTTGATAATGAGAATAGGGTCCATGATATTGCAAATACGGCATATTCATTCCAGTGAAACCGATATAATCTATATCCAATATAAGCCATGGAAGCGGCGAAAGGCAAGCCAACTAAATCTGTTATCACTATGATCAATAAATTGATGTACTGGGGTATCATATATATCAGCAATAGAACAAATTGTTCACTCTTTTTAAATCATTAATTTGAGATAAATAAATATGTGGTGCATTAGTTTTAAAGAGAGATACTTCAAATGATGAAAATGCTTAAGAAAACTCTACTCATAGCGATTTTAGTGTTATCGTTAACGCTGATAAATACGCATCAAACGGCAATTAGGACAAACGCTCAACCTTCCTGGATTAGCGATAAGAGGGAAATACATACTGGAAAAATGATCGTGAGAGTGCCTAAGAATCAACCCGAGTACTTAATCTCCCCAAAGGGAATTACTTCTTCAGGTTACTTAATCAAATTCATGCAGATCATTGAGTTTCAGGATAATAATGGGAATAATCTTTTAGACGAGGAAGACAAAGTTCTTAGTATGGGAATACTATGCGATAAAAGCAGTTGGGAAATAAGTGTTAAGCAGAATAAAACAATGCTTCAAGTTAATTTTTCTTCCTGGATCAGAGTTATTTATCATGGTCATGGTGGAGGCCCTCCTAAAAAAGCGTTTATTAAAATAACAAGCACGATTTTTGCTCACGATAAACGCATTAATAATTATGATATCGAGGGAGAAGATGAAATAAAGCTCGATATACTCATAGTTAACTGGCCTTGGAGAACTGATAAGTCAGAACTATCCCTAAGAATACTATTTTCTACTTACAGTGAGGAGCACGCTAATTTAGGGAAGAACGTACTCCATCATCATAAGAAAGACTCTGCAAGACATATGGATCTCCTAGCTCTAAGAGATCCAGAGTTAAGTTATGGAATCCTCTTCAGAGTCAATTCATTCTTACTCATCGATGGCCTCAATAAATCTATACTTGGAGTAGTTTGGAGAAATAACAATACGCTGGAGATAATTTACCCTCACTTCAGTAAAATCCTGATACATGACCCATCTCTACGCATGATCGAACTTATTAACCAAAAAATAGGTTTCATTGGTTTTACAACTGGAGTAATAGTAGCGGTAGTATCCATCGCTCTCTCAATTGTAACAGTAATGAAGTTTAGAGAACGATTGCTCGCTAAGCGGTCATGAAGCATCTTAGGAAATAATCTCAGATATTATCTCTCTCTCCTCATCAGATAAACTTGTTTCCTTAATCTTAATTGATTTTGATTTCATTGCCGATATAATTAACCATGACCCATCTCTCTTCATTTTAAACATTCTATGCAGATAACTTGTTATTAATCTGTGATGAACAAAATACTTAGATAATCTTTTCAAGGACAAGACGACCGGTCTCTTATTAAGAAGCTTACTACCAATAACACTAGCTAACTTGACAGCAAATACATAGGTATACGCTACTTCATCCCCAGGGATATTACTTGGCAAGAACCCTCTTTTATTTTTCCTAGATCTATAAGGCGTCAATTTTGCAACCAAACCTCAGACCCAACTACTTACTAAATAAATATCCTTGTTGCTAACCTATATTAACTTAATGCAGTTTTTATTACAACTCCATATAAAAGGATACTAAAAGTGATAGTGAATTAATTATTTAACTAGGATCCTACTTCCCTGCAAATAATTCTTTATCCTTAGTACACTCTCCTCTAGCAGATCTCTATTCACGGAAATTGTAACCCTGATATATTTCTTTCCAACAATGTCGTGAGGATCTGTAAATGCTGTAGCGGGTACAACAGCCACCTTAGCGTTTTCTAATAGCTCTTTCCAGAAAATTGAGGCATCCTTATTAATCTTGATGAAAGCATATATTGTGCCTTGACCCTCCTTGCATACAGTTAATCCAAGCTCCTTTAACTCGTTAACAAAGAACTCATAGTTATTCCGAATCATTCTGATTAAGTTATTGAGATAATTTGTTATTTCTGGAAGAATCTCTCTCTGACTAACCACTCTCCATACATCAACTGCAAGCTTGTTGGGACTTACAATCATGTATTGCTGAATTCTAGCTGCGCGCTTAAATAATTCTCTATCACGAGTAATTAAGGCACCCACCCTTGCACCCATTAATCCAAATGGCTTAGAGAGAGAATCTGCATCCACTATTCCCGCGCCATCCTCAGCTAAAATCGAGGCTAGAGGTATATCGCTTGACCCCCATCTAACTAAATGATAAGCTATATCGTTGATGAGAAATATATTCTTCTCTTCTTCTATGTAATTAGTGATCTTTTTTAAGTCGCGGCTATCTCTATAGCAACCAGTAGGGTTAAAACCAAACTGGGTATAATAGACTATATTTTTATCTGGGTATTGATTCTTAAGCCGCTCCAAGAATTCAATGACTTGATCAGCCCTAGCGATAAAACCAGTTTCTTCATCAGATGGAACAATATATGGAGTTATATTCGGCATTACTCGACCCATAGCTATCAGGGCATGAAGAAAGTATCGGAAAGTAACTCTGTCAATCACTAGTATGTCTCCTGGTCTAAATATAGCTCCTAGAGCGTTTCTAACAGCTCCGAAAGCTCCATCTGTTATCATCACATTGCTTGCATCTATTAGATCATCACTGAAACTATAGAAATAAGGGTAAAAGACCTTGGCTATACTTTCTCTTACTTCTACTGGACCTAACGATGGTTCATACAGGATCGGACCCACTCCACTTTTATCTTCTAGCCATTTAATGTTCTGGATTATTACGCTGGGATCGCCGAGAAAGTTCTGGCCAAGGCTTAAATCAATAACTTTTCTGTCTTCCGGCAAACTCTTGTTTATCTCTATTACCTTCTCGCTTATCTCCCTTATTATTGAGTAAGGGATGTCAGCGAAGTAAGAATAATTGCGAGAAGCCATCTACTACACCAAATTAATAGACACATCTAGAAAAACGGAAAGTAATATTAGTAAAAAAATTTTAATGAATATATTTCTGGAAGAGAAATCAAACACTATTTTTTGTAACCGATTTTTCGCAGGAAATCATGACGCTCTTTCTTATCTTCTTCTGTTTCAATTCCTTTAGTATGATAACCATCAATCACTCCGATAATTCCTCTGCCTTGCTCGGTCTCAGCTATTAGTACTTGTAATGGATTTGATGTAGCTGCAAATAATGTAACAATCTCCATGACATTCTTAATTTTATTCAATACATTAATTGGCCAAGCATCCTTAATGAAAATTATGAATGCATGACCTGCTCTAATTTCATTAGCATATTTTACAGCAAGCTGAGTTAACTCCTCGTCATTACCATCATACCTAACAAGGCATTTTCCAGATGATTCTACGAAAGCTATACCAAATTTAATTACAGTCGATGATGTAACTAGAGCTTCATAGAGATCCTCCACGGTCTTTATGAAATGCGATTGGCCCAGAATCACGCTTGTTCCTTCAGGAGGCTTTATTTCAACTATAGAAAACTTTATTTCCATCTCGATAATTCACCTCATAAGTTATCATTTATCAGAGAATTTCATTTATTTTGTTATTTTTTGTTGAATTTAATTTTATTCTATCCATCCATTGCTTCTTAACCATTCTATATTGCGATACAGATCTTCTTCACTTCTCGGTTCTAGAGTTATTACGAAATCGCTACTTTCTTTCTCGATTTCACTTAACACCTTGTTTATATCTATGTGTCCAGATCCGAGGGGAAGATGTGCATCAACTCCCTTAGTACTCTCATGCAAATGCACCTCCTTTATGAATGGTGATAACTTAGTTATCCACTCAGATAAATCCTTATTTGAGAATGCATAGGCATGCCCAACATCGAAACACATTCCGAGGAAATCACTATTAATTCCTCTTAGAATATTTAGAAAGATGTCTGGATCACTCTCAGTAGTGTTTTCTAACAAGATAAGCTTTTTTCTCTCTAAGAGTTTATTAATTGATTTCATCGCATTCCTAATCCACTCTTTCATAGCTTTAGGGTAACCATAGGTATGTTCATCGAAGTTAAGGTGAATAACCATCCATTCTGCATTAAGCATGGTCGTGACTTCAATTGCTTGCATGTATCTTTTTAAAGCTACCTCACGGATTAATGGGTCAAATGATCCAAGCACTAAGTCCCGATATGGGCCGTGAGTAGATAACCCCTGGATACCTTTTACAGCACCCTTCCACTCCTTAATTCGTCTGGTAGTTAATTTAATTAGGATATTAGTTTTAAGGAATAATTCTACACCAACATTGAGTTTTTTAGCTAGCTCTATATTCTCTTCAGGGGTAAGAAGAAACATCTCTATAAAAACTCGCTTCATATCGATCATCTTATCGGTACATATCACGAATAATGACTTAGAAATTTTTATTTAAAAAAAGGCATAGTCAAATTAAGAAGCATTCATTAAAGGTTAATAATCATGATTAATAAAGCTATAATCCCTGCCGCAGGTTACGGGACGCGCTTACTCCCAATAACTAAAATCCTGCCTAAAGCGATGATACCACTGTTAACTAAGCCAGCGATACAATATGTTATAGATGAATTAGTTTCCGCGGGAGTAAACCACGTAATAATAATAACTGGGTGGAAGGAAGATCTAATCAAAGAGTACTATAGGAGTGAACCAAAGGAGATGATTAATTGGTTAGCCTCAATTGGTCGAGAAGACATGATAGAGTACGTAAGATCCCTTATACCATCTGGAGTAAATATAATGTTTAAGCGTCAAGATGTTCTTGATGGTTTAGCTGGAGCGATAATTCGTGGGCATACCTTTATAGGAAAAAATAGCTTCGTGGTCTCTCTGGGAGATAACATAATCATAGAAAAAGAGACAGGTAGCTTGATTAGAGACATGATTAATGTGCATGAGAAATATGGAGCGTCCGTCACACTTGCTGTAGCTGAGGTACCGCGAGAACACATTGAGAGATTTGGTGTGATTGGCTATTCAAATAGTTTTAATTTTGGTGACGTAAGGGTTTACGAGGTGAATAATCTACGAGAGAAGCCTCCTGTTAATGAGGCTCCAAGCAATCTAGCTATAGTTGGTAGATATGTTTTATCGCCGGAATCCATAGAGTACCTAAGGAACGCTCCAGTGATTAAGGGCGAATTAAGTGAGACTGATGCTTTCAAGAGAATGATTGAGGATGGATATAAAGTGCTTGCGGTTGATTTAGGAGAGAGAGATTGGTATGATATTGGATCAATAGACGAGTATATTAAGGCATCTATTCACCTAGCGTTTCTAAGAGATATTAAGCTTGGTGATAAATTAGTTCGATGGATTCAGGATAAATTTTTAAAGAAATAGTGCTTGAGGAATATCTTCGTGATGCCTTATGAGTGATAAAATTAATCCAGCAATAATAGATGAGGTTATACGTGAGATAGGAAGGAAGTATGGAGCTGTTTGTGCCTATAAGTTGCAGAAAGGAGATAAAGAAAATAAGGCTGTCTTACAGGTAGCGCTTATTTTCCGCGAGAAGCCTTCAAGAAACATATTTCATGATATTTTCCAGGAATTATCAGAGAAATTATCCCTAACTAACATTGATCTAGTCATAATGAATAATGCTCCATTAACCATAACATACATCATATTGAAGCAGGGGACTCAGGTTTATTGCGATGATCAAGAAATCTTAAAGAGGTTTAAAGCAAAAATAGTTGAAGAGTACTTAGATTTCAGAAATGAGGTTCGTGGACATACAGAGATATCGCTAGAGAAAGCGAGATCATAGCCGCTTTACTCTTGAATGCCGATTATCTGTGATCTAATTGCATCAAGAACGCCTTTAAATAAATCTAAGTTTTCCTTAACTATTTCTATGAGATTTTTAATCGATATGGATTCACTTGAGTGCAGGAGTTTTTCCCTAATTTTAAGCAATTTCTTCATTTTATCTCGATCATCATTGGAGAGAGCCCTATTGGATCCAAGAATATCCAGTATGTCTTCGTAACTAGATGGAACACCCATCTCTTTAAGAGCTATAAGGTAGTTACCCAGGTCAAGTAAAGCTTGCAGAACTATTATTAATGCACCTTTTAACGCGAAAATGTTAATTGGGTTATTCAGTAATTCACTCTCTGGGCGATCAATGAGTTGTTTCAATACATTTATCGCTTCATTAGCTATGGATAATCTAGATTGTATATTCTCCTTACCGTAAAATCTATCATTTGGCATAAAACGAACACCAGATCCAGATTAAAAACTCTTTACTCCCTAAGAACTCACTTTCCCTTGACATTGTCATTATATTAAGGTAGGCTAAGCAAAAGGAAATATAAAGGTATCTACCATAACCTATAGAGAATATAATTATCTATTTAAGAAATACTATCATTTTTATGGCAATTTAGGGAAATCATACACGTTTATCATAATCTATATAAGCGTTGAGGTAGAGAGATGCCGAAGAGATCAAGATTCAGATTAATTATAGACTCAACCGCTTTTAATTATGTTGTGAAGAGAAGTAAGGAAACTAAGACAGAGATAGGTTTTTACATGATAGGAATCATGAGAGGAAATACTGGTTATGTATATGATGTAGTAGAGTTCCCATACTTAGATAGGAGTCCAGTTTTTGTGTCTAGTGACCCAAGTAAACTAGGAAGAATCTTAACAGCTCTCCCTTTAGGCCTAAGAATAATTGGAACTCTGCATAAGCATCCAGAGTCACTCGGACCCGAGTACTCCTCTATAGATGAATCAACCTACAGGAACTGGTCTAGCGCTGGTTTTTTCATACACGCTATTTTCTCAGATAATGGCGGTAAGATAGCTGCATACGCTGTTATTGATGATAAAATAAAGAAAGCTAGTGTTAAGATAATGGATCTCTCTGATAAACGCTTACACAGCGCTTTAATAAGAATACCGCTTGAATTAAGGATATTTTATCAGCCGAATGAAAAGACATTAGACTTACTTAATAGAATGGAGAGATCGATACTAGTTAGCGTCGCGAAAAGGATCCTACCTCTAAAGATTGATAATAAATCTCTTGAAGAGGAGATCGGTGAAGAAGGATCAATCCGCATCAAAAATAAGGCTGTAATCTATGTTTTTCCTGAAAGACATAACTATTTTCCCTATGAGTTTTCTTATCCCACTGATCTCTCTTTCGGAGACGTGAAAAGAGAGATAATTAATCTGCTTGGTTTAAATGAAAATACGGAGTTCTTTACTGAAAATGGCCTAGTTCACGAGTCAATCAAACTATCCGAATTAAACGGGAAAATACTTTACCCAGCTAGATCCATAGAGAAATTAATTGAGGAGATAGTTAAACAAGAAGTAAAGAAACAGGTATTAAAGCTCAGTATGGACATAAATACGGAAATTATAGATTTAGAGAAAAAAGTTCATGAACTAGTTAAAAAAGAGGTCGAGAAATTCTTTAGAAAAATGAAGAGAAGTGAGGAATAAATGCCATTGCTGAACGCGGAGCAGAGAAGAAAACTGCTTCCTAGAACACCAGAAATGTTCTCTAGATTAATTGTCGCTGGAATTCCCGTGGATGAATTATTGAAGAAAAGCGCTTTAATTGTCGGTGCTGGAGGCTTAGGAGTAATTGTGTCAGAGATATTAGCTAGAACAGGTATAGGCACGCTATATATTGTTGATAGAGATATCGTTTCGGAGGGTAACTTTAATAGGTTGGGCTTCGATAGAAGTGATATAGGTAAGCCGAAAGCAATTGCACTTGCTAGAAAGTTATCAGCGCTAAGGAACTCAGATAAAATCCCTCAAAAATACCACCTAAGAGTGGAAGCATTTCACGCAGATATAGTTGGTTGGGATAAATTAGAGGATCTCATTAGAAAGGTTGATATAATTTTTTCCTGCGTCGATAATGAAGCCGCTAGAAGAGAATTAAATTATCTAGCTATGAAAAATAAAAAGCCTCTGGTTGATGGAGGAACATCAATTGATGGATTAAGTGGAACTATAATAACTGTTATACCTTGTAAGACTCCTTGTTACGAGTGTTATCATAGCAAGGATACAAGCGTTAGAATCAATAATATTGAAAGAGTGGGGATGTGTGATGCTAGTCTCGCAACAACAATGGCTATTGTGGCTGCGATACAGGCAGATCAAGGAATAAAAATAATCTTAAATTACGGAAAAATCATACCTTTAATTAAGGTTGATGTTAGAGAGGAAGTTATAGTTAGGAGCATCACTAATGTAAAGGCTAGAAAAGACTGCAGAGTCCACAGGAGGTTTTGTCAATGAGCTTTGATGATCTCCTTGAGGAGCTAGAATCACTTCAAACTTTGCTGAGACGCAGTAGAGAGAACAGGGATCTTAAGAGAAGATTACTACAGATGTATACTTTCAAAAATATTGCGTCTCCAGAAGATAATAACTGGGATAAGAGAGCTGCCGAGGAGGAGAAAGCGTTCTGGATACTAAAGACATCAAGATATGGAGATGTTTTGCCTCACTTCCTGAACCTAAAAGCATCAGCGCAAAATAAGCAGTATTTTTACACTATTTTTAAGGGTGAAGAGATAGAGCCAGCAATAATAAAGATCCCTAGATTATATCCAGAGCTCCCCCCAAACTCATTGTTATCATTAAGTAAGAAAATAGAGGTGTATACATCGCATACAGATCCAAACAAGTGTTTAGGGAATCTCGTTAAGGGTAAGTGGGATGAGGAGGGGCGGATGGGCATTGCGCATTGGCTTCTCTTCGTGGAGATATTTATAATTTTGACTAGTAATCCTGTTAAACTCGAAGATCAAGTATTTTAACCTCGCTCTAAGGCAGGAAATATTGTAGAATTATGTCAATTAAGTATCAATTAACTTTAATTAAAATTTCTCTAGAACATAAATGGGATTATGCTAGGTGTAATATTTTTAAATTAAATAATCTAATAAATAAACACGGTTAATCGGGAGGATGATTTGAATTGACAGATGATAAAAATCAAGTGGTAGAATTATACTTCTATGAGATGAAACATGGTAACTTGGGTAAAAGCGTAGTAATCCATGCGAATTTAGATGATCCGATGCCTAAAGTTGTTGCTAAAGCGGCTAAAATGCTTGATATCCATGCGGAAGAAGTAGCTGTAATCACGCCTGATGGGACACCAATAACGATTTATGAAAAAGGGAAAGAAAAGAATGTTAGGGAGATCGTTGAAACGTACGGATTTACATATGCATTGTTGACTAAGGATCTTCTAGGCTTCATCCATTATTAGGTTTAAGTTAAATATGTTATCTTTCTTCCTTATGAAGCACTTCGTTTTAGTGAGGAATATCTCTACTGTTACTCCTACCTCACCCTCTATTAAATGGCCTCCAAGTATTTTCCCTTCATTATTACCAAGAGTTACATGAACATGTGGAACTATTTCTCCATTCTCTAATCTACCTATATTCCCTAGTAAACTGGTTAACTCGTAATCACCTTTTAACTCTATATGCTTGTATTCTTTCTCTTCTTTATCGAAATAAGCTATTACAGGATCCTTCAACGCGCCAATACCAATCATGAACCCGCAGAAATCATTTTCCTTTGCGAACTTTTTAAGTGAATCTAAGACTTTTTCGCCAACTTCTAGGACGAGTATATATACATCACCGCTCAGAAATACTTTCATGTTAATCACTCGCTTTTATTTTTCGAATTAAAGTAAGGGAAAAGAACTTTAAAAGATATTCTGATCTATTTGACTGTTACCACGAACGGTATCTCTGTCTTGCCGCCTTTTACCTTAGGTTCATTAAGAATTAAAGCATAGTAGCCAATTATATCAAAGTCAACGTCACTATAGATAAATGGTTGGGGTAACCCGTAGAATAAGTATTTGCCCTTTATAGGTTTTATGAACTTCATTACTCTACTCTTATACGTGTTTAACTCCCATTTAACATCAACTGAATTCTTGTCTGGTGAAAGCAGCACAAATAAGTCGGCTTTCCTCCTCCTTATCTTTCTTTTCGCTTCATCTATGCTTGAACCCAGTATTAGTATGATTGTTAATCTTGATAATGTTATCTCGCTTCTTAATACGTCTCCCCCGTACTTTGGTCTTATCTCCACTCTATAAACATACCTACCCTCGAGACTATATAGTTTAGGCATATTACTGGGGAACTCATTAACCTTCAGGTTGAATACGTGGGTAAATAAGGGTACCTTATTCAGCTTTATTACGTTTAATAGATTATTCATTAAAGCTACGAATCTCGCGTTCGAACTTATCTCTATCACTGTACCATCCATTAACTCTTTCTCAGCATAAACTCTTTTATTTGCTTTATCTAGCTTAACTTCGTTAAAGTAGTTGGAGATTAATTTATCTAGAAAATCAAGCGCTTTATCCTCGCTGTATAATTCTGTCGGGGAGAACTCTATAACGTTATCGAAGTAGTCATTGAGACTGATCCCGTCAATATCAGCATCAATTTGCATTCCATTCCTTATTTCCAGTACACCGATATTATTTACTGTTCTCACATCGCTCTTAGGGAACTTCACATAAATCCATGGAAATGCTTCAGGCAGGTTAAACTTTAATGGGACTGTTAGGGTTGATCCAAGGGGAACCTTTAGTTTTGATTCAACTATAGCTAGATCCTCTCTCTTCTCGAACCTTCTCCCATCTTTAAAGATACGCCAATCAACTTTTTTAGCTAGCTTAATTCTCAGATCACTATATACTTTAAGAGAAATATTAATTGGTAACGCATCTAACGAGAGCCCCTCACGCATCATTTTTTCTTTATTTAACCTAGTAGTATCTAGAATAATCTTAATTTCAACTGGCTCATTGATCCGCACAGAATCTGGCACATCTACATTGATCCGGAGATCTCTCAGCAATTCCATTCGAACACACCTATAAGTTCTTGGAGAACACATTAATGATTTTTTCAGCCGAAATGCCTTGAAAAACAAAACAATAGTAAAAATAATATTAATAATTATTTAATCCATTTTTGAAACAATTAATAGCCCATGCAAAATAAATACTTGATGATTGGAGAAAATCAATGCCTACGACGTCTAGAAAAAAGGTTAAGGAGTATTTATTAGAAGAGATAAGCAATAATGGTTTTGCTCACTTAACGTTGATTGATCCAGATCCACTGAAAATAGATATAAGTAAATTATCAAAACTCGCTGAGGCCTTAGATAAAGGTGGAACAAGTGGTGTTATGGTTGGAGGATCAACAGCTTTCGATAAGCAATTCTTAGATAGTGTTATAGAGGAGATAAAGAGAGGAACTAGCAAGCCAGTAATCCTGTTTCCTGGAAACATAGCTGGTGTGACAAAGAAAGCTGACGCATTATTCTTCCTATCTCCACTAAATTCAACAAACCACTATTACTTAGTAAGAGCTCAAGCAATAGCCGCACCCATAATAAAGCTATGGAAACTAGAAACAATATCATTAGCATACCTAATATTCGAGCCAGGTGGAACAGCAGGTTGGGTGGCGGAAGTACAACCATTACCAAAAGATAAGCCTGAGATCGCTATAGCCTTCGCTACAGCTGCGGAATTATTTGGTTTCGATATGATTTATCTTGAAGCTGGTTCTGGAGCTAAGGAACCGATTCCATACCAGACTGTTGGGGCTGTTTCTAGGTTTGTTGATATTCCCGTAATCGTTGGTGGCGGGATCAGATCGCCGGATCAAGCAGCTAAAATGGTTGCTGCTGGAGCAAGCATTATTGTTCAGGGGACACATTATGAAGAGTATCTTAAACGTGGTGATTTTGGATCGATAAGTAATGCTATGAAAGAAACTATCTCTGCTATGCGTGAGGCTGCTAGGGTGAAATCGGGATGAAATTATCTGCATTACCTAGGTTACTGAGGATTCATAATTCTTTTATGGGTTCATTAAGCGTGATTATTAGTGCTTGGTTATTCACGCATGATTTATTCATCATTATTAATGGGATGCTAGCTTACATATTTCTCGCGTCAGCTGGGAATGTTATTAATGATATCTTTGATATCGAGGTAGATAAGATTAATAGACCGAACAGACCTTTACCAAGTGGAGCTATTACTTTGAGAGAAGCAAAGATAATTTTCTATATATTGGTTGCGTTAGGAATAATTTCTTCTATCATATCTTCATGGATAATAATCAATCCCTGGCCACTCATAATCGCAGTCATTTTCGCTATTATTGGTGTACTTTACTCCAGTAAACTAAAGATAATGGGCTTTATAGGTAACGTAACCGTGGGATGCTCATTCTCGATAGGTTATATTTATGGATGGACTATAACTGGATTACAATATGATTTACCAAAAATAGTAACTATATTGCTGTTCTTCGTAGTTTCAACAACTCTCCTTATAGCTAGGGAAATAATTAAGGGTATTGAGGATGTTAAAGGTGATGCTTTAAGAAACGTAAAGACTCTAGCCAGGAGAAGAGGGATCGCTTTCGCTTCGAAAGTAGCAGCTTTCTTCCTAGCGATAGCCATAATAGCTTTCTCAGCACTACCATTCATAGGAGTTGTCTCAGTATACTTCATACCATTCATGGTGATCGGAGATATAGCGGCTTTTCTATCTCTAGTATATTCGCTTAAAGGATTCGAAACAGCATCTAAGGCGAGTCTGTATGCCAAGATAGGTGCGTTCACCGGTTTAGTAGGATTCCTAATCGGTGTTATAGTTCAGTGATCTAATCCCCCCTTACACCATATTTTTCGCTAACGAGAGCATAAATCAATACTAATTCTTTTTAAGACACAAAATTTATATCCATGTACTTAGAGAATTTTGATAACTTACTTTGATAATC
>JALWRR010000151.1:18148-45999 GCA_026993975.1 Promethearchaeati archaeon
CTGGATTTTTAAGAAGCTTTTATTAATAGTTAGAATAAAGGCAAGACGAATGAAAGATAATGAATTATTAATGAAACCTAGTAGGGAAGTTGGAATATGGGGTTGGGGAGCTTATGTCCCCAGATTTAGAATAAAAAACACTGAAATAGCGAGGGTATGGCGTGGCGGCGTAATAGATAATGATGGATCCAAGTTCCCAACTCCAATTCTAGAGAAAGCCGTAGCGAATATTGACGAAGACATAATAACAATGGCCATAGAAGCTGGTAAAAACGCTCTGAAGCGCGCGGAAGTTTCACCAAGCGAAATACGAACAGTGCTGATTGGAACAGAATCTAAACCATATGCTGTCAAGAGTGCTGGAGTCACTGTAGCTACGGCGCTCGGCATACCTCCGAATATCTTATCGGCTACATACGAGTTCGCATGTAAGGCGGGTACAGAGGCAATACAAACAGTGATGGGGCTGGTTGGTAGCAGTATGATTAACTTTGGGATGGCGATCGGTGCGGATACAGCTCAGGGTAGGCCTGGTGATGAATTAGAGTATACAGCTGCGAGCGGCGCAGTCGCATATATTCTCGGGCCATTCGATAAGAAGAATGCTGTCGCTAAAATAGAGGCATCTTATTCCTATGCAACGGATACTCCAGATTTCTGGCGTAGAGATGGACAGAAGTATCCTAGGCATTATTATAGGTTTACTGGTGAACCGGCTTATTTCCATCACATAATGAGTGCTGCTAAGGGATTGATGAATGCGTTGGGTCTATCTCCAGAAGATTTTACTTATGCTGTTTTCCATCAACCCAACTATAAGTTCCCTAGAACTGTTAGTAAGAGGCTTGGTTTTAGAGAGGAACAAGTGGCTCCTGGGATAGTTTCCAGGATTATTGGTAATACTTATGCTGGTTCATCCCTCATGGGACTGGCTTCAGTTCTAGATATAGCTAAGCCTGGAGATAGAATCTTGATGGTGTCTTTTGGTTCTGGAGCTGGTAGTGATGCTTTCAGCATAATTGTTAGCGATGCTATTGAGAGGAAACGTGAATTAGCCCCGAGAGTTAAGGATTACATAGAGAATAAGAAGTACATTGATTACGCACTGTACGCTAGGTTACGGGGCAAGATTCCGAGGTGACTAATGGATTGGATGATATCTTGAAATCAAGAAAAGATGAGCACATCTATATTGTTTTAGAGAATAATGTGGAGACTAAGAGATCAACTTGGTTAGAGAATATTATCCTTATTCATAAATCACTTCCCGAGATAGATTTAAGCGCGATTGATCTACGAGCGACATTATTTGGGCGAGAGTTCAGCGCTCCAGTATTAATAGAGGCTATGACTGGTGGTACTGAATTAGGAGCTAGAATCAATAAGAATCTAGCTAGTGTAGCTCAGGAATACAATATTCCTATGGGTTTAGGTAGTCAACGAGCTGGATTAAGAAATAAAGATACTACGTGGACATATAGGATAGCTAGGGAAACAGCTCCAGACGCGTTCCTTATAGGGAATATTGGTGCACCACAGTTAAGGGAATTAAGGCCAAGAGATATAGATGAGCTAGTATCTATGATAGAGGCAGATGCATTAGCGATCCATTTAAACGCTCTCCAGGAAGTAGTGCAGTGGGAAGGAGACACAAATTATTCCGGAGTCCTATCAAAGATCAGAGAGATAACCGATTATCTAGATATACCTGTCTTAATAAAGGAAACAGGAGCCGGAATCTCGAAGGAAACCGCTCGAAGTGTAATAGAGGCAGGAGTAAGAGGAATTGATGTTGCTGGTGTAGGAGGCACAAGTTGGTCTGCTGTTGAGTATTATAGAGCTATCCGTAGAAATCATGAAGGTAAGAGCAATCTCGGTAAGCTGTATTGGGATTGGGGAATCCCCACTGCTGCTAGTATACTTGAAGTAAAAACTGCTGTGCATCAATCTGGAGTAAGAGAACGAGTTTATATTATTGGCAGCGGAGGGATTAGAACTGGCTTAGATGCTGCTAAATCAATTGTTCTGGGCGCTGATTTCATCGGCATGGCTAAACCATTTTTGAAACCAGCTATTGAGGGAGTTAAAGCAATTAAAAAATTTTTAGATTTATTTTTAGATGAATTGAAAACAGCATTATTTTTAACTGGATCCAAAAATATTTCTGAATTAAGAAGCTCCGAATTTGTAATTTTATCACCTTTAAAGGATTGGATTGAGCAAAGGAAATTAATTATTTAGAGGGAAAGATTAATGCCTTTCGAAGAACTACTAAAACGCATCAAAGAACTTGCTAGAATGGTTGACGAATACATGTTAAGTAACTTGAAGGGAGATACGGAGGATCTATATGAAGCTTCACAACACTTAATAAAGGCGGGAGGAAAAAGGCTGAGACCGTTCTTAATACTCAACTCGTATAACGTTTTTAGTGATGGTATAGAGAAAGCTCTACCTATAGCGGCTGCAGTGGAGATATTTCATACATTCACACTTATTCATGATGATATAATGGATCAGGATGAAACTCGTAGGGGTAAACCAACAGTTCATGTCTTATGGGGTGTTCCTTTCGCAATTCTAGCTGGTGATCTACTTCACGCTAAAGCCTATGAATTTCTCGCTAATTCAGATATTCGAGTGGAGAATAGGATACGTATTATAAAGGAGATGGCTGAAGCGGCAGTTATCATTTGCGAAGGCCAAGCAATGGACATGGATTTCGAGAAACGAATGGATGTTAGTGTCGAAGAATACATGGAAATGATCAAGCGTAAGACTGCTTACCTATTTAGATGCAGTTCCCGTTTTGGAGCTATAGCTGCTGATGCTGATGAATCATTGATTAGCGCGCTAACAATTTATGGAGAAAAAATCGGTATCGCTTTCCAAATGATTGATGATATCTTAGGATTGTTTGGTGAGGAGAAAGAGACTGGTAAGCCCGTTGGTAGTGATGTTAGGGAAAGCAAGAAGACTTACCCTATCCTCTATGCTCTACAAAAATTGATGGGAAGTAAAAAGGATAGATTGATAGAGATACTTTCGAAGCAAAATAAGACTGAGGATGAGATTCGGGAAGCAATAGAGTTGATAAGGGAGGCTGGTGGAGAAGAAGCTACTAGAGAGCTGGCTAGGAAGTATGCTAATGACGCTATAAGATCTATTGATGCTCTTCCAGATAATGAAGCGAAAAAGTATTTAGTTCAATTAGCGGAATTCGTTATCGAGAGGAGTTATTAAGGTATTTTTAATTTTAATGACTTTGTATGCTTACATAAACCTTTTAATTTTACATAAGTTTTTTAATCGTAATCTAATCTTCTTTGCCATAAGATGCATCTTTGAGAAAAAATTGAGGTGTTTTACTTGGATTTCAATTACGATGTAATAATAGCTGGAGCAGGGATTGGTGGAAAGATATTAGGTTTAAAGACTGCTAGAGCTGGATATAGCACATTGCTAATAGATATGAAGCCCAGAGAGAAAATAGGGCTAAAGGTTTGTGGCGATGGAATATCAGCTAGCTACTTTGATACTGTGGGAATAAGTAAGCCTCAAGGTGAAGAATTATCCGCTGTAATACATTCATCAGAAGTAATCTCCCCTGATAGGAAACATAGATTAGTTGTTCGTGGGGAAGGATACACAATTGACAGATTAAAATTCGAGCAAAGATTACTTAATGATGCTTTAAGAAACGGCGCTGAACTAATGGATTCAACAAGTGTTATTAGACCCATAATCAAGAATAATGAGGTGCGTGGCTTAGTTGTTAAGAATTTAGAGACTGGCGAAATAAAAGAGATAACCAGTAGAGTAACCGTAGATGCGACTGGACAAGCTAGTGCAGTACGATTAAGACTACCCGATGAAATGATTATTGAGAAATATATTGATCGATTTGATATAGCTGCTGCGTATCGAGACATAGTGGCGTTTGATGAAGAGCCAGAATGGGGCAAGGACAGCATATATATTTACTTGAGTCATAAATATGCTCCAGGCGGATACACATGGATATTTCCTAAAGGTAAATTAATCGCTAATATTGGTCTTGGAGTGCAACCAATTAAAGACGCACCTACGCCAGTAAAGTTGCTTAAAAAGTTTTATGAAGATTGGCGAATTACTCCATCAAAAATAATTCATACTGGTGGAGGATTCGTACCTGTGAGAAGACCATTATCTCAAATAGCCTTGAATGGTTTAATACTTGTGGGGGATGCTGCTTCGCAAGCTAATCCTCTTCATGGTGGAGGCATGGGGCATGCTATGATTGCAGCTCACATAGCAGCTATGGTTATTAACGATAGGTTAGAGAGTAAGGAGGGTGTGCTTAGTATTGATGATTTATGGCCATACGCTGTTGAATACATGAGGACTGATGGAGCAAAGAATGCTGCTCTAGAAATAATAAGGATTCTTCTTCAGGGATTCACTGATGATGAGATAAATTTCATTATGAAGGAGAAGATTGTTAGTGGAGAGGAGCTCTATGAGATTGAATCTAAGCCTAAGGAGAGCTCTAGCGTATGGAGCAAGATAATTAGAGCTGTCATGCATGGTAAATTCGGTTTATTAAATAGGTTAAGGATCGCGAGGGATCTCTACTCTAAGATGCATGAAGCTTTCGAGCAGTATCCCGAGAAGCCAAGTGATCTACCTGCTTGGCACGAGAGAGTTAACAAGATTGTTGGTCAAGCTAGAGAGAAGCTATGGAGGAATCCTATTGAGCATACCTATAGAAAGTAATCATACTCCATATTTATAGATCCGAATATATTTTGGAGGAATCTCCTCAGCTAAATATATTTTATTTGTAGCCTTATAGATAACTCCACCATCCCTAAGAAAATCCTCTACATTTATTTTTAGGATTACCCAGGTTCCTTTTCTTCGTTGAGCAACCAGTAAAGCGTCTTCAGGTGTTCTAGTTAAGTGAACGTATTTCCTGCTCATAGGCTTTAATCCCTCTCTCAATATGTGTGGTAGGACTTCTTTTCTAGTTCCATGATACAAAGCATCTATTTCGCCTAGCTTCACTTTCTCGTAATTTATTTTTACTGGGAGGTTTCTACTATGTCCATATCTAGCGCGAATAAAGTGTTTTCCATTGATGATTTTTACTTCAAAACGATTCTTAGCATCTCCTTTAATTATTTGCATAATATCATTAAGGGAGACCCAGGAGAAGTTCTTCCGAGTCCTTATCTTGCTTACTAACTCATCAATATCAACGAATCCCTCCTCATCCATATGTAAGTCAAGTATATCTGGTTTATGTCTAAGCAATAGTGATAAAAACTTGCTCAATGACTCGAACTTCTGCTTAACCATTGATATCACACATTGTATCCTTATTCACTATTTTTTATTGAAAAAATCATACATAGATATAATAATTATATTCCACGAACTTGGTTTCGGTGGATTATTAATGAGCATTAAAGTTGGTGTTTGCGGTTTTACTAGAAAATACTATGAGATACTACGTGTTGTCGAGCTTCAGAGAACTTTTTATAATATACCGATGGAGAAAACTGTTAAGAGATGGAGAGGGGAGGCTCCAGAATCATTCGAATTTACATTCAAAGTCTTCCAGGGACTGACGCATCCTGCGAATAGCCCAACTTGGAGAAGATATCGGGGAGAGCTAGATAGTAACGTGAGGAATCTTGTGGGGAGTTTGCAGTTAAATGATTATACAAGAGATATAATGCAGAAGATGGTTCTAATAGCTAAAATCCTTAGATCCCCAGTGATCGTTGTTCAAACTCCAAGCAGATTTAATTATAGTCAAGAGAATCTTGAGCGTGCGATTAATTTCTTTACCTACTTAAGTGAGCTTTTAACGCGCGAGAATATTAATTCTTTTATTGGTTGGGAGCCTCGTGGAGATTGGTTAAAGAACTATGAAGCTTTAAGAGAGATATTATCTAAAGTGCCGAAACTTATACATGTGACAGATCCATTCTTTCATAAACCAGCATCATTAAGAGGAATTATTTACTTTAGGTTGCATGGGAAACCGTACCTCAACTATAAGTATGTATATAGGAGAGATGACTACGAGGAGCTATACCGTGTTATAGAGGAGATTAAGAGTAGCGGTAATATAGAGACAATTTACGTAATGTTTAACAACATTAAAATGCTTGATAATGCGAGAGAATTCGAGAAGTTTATTGAAGATAGAGGAGAATGAGTTGGAGGGCATACTAGCATCGTATCCATTAGTTCCTAAGGATGTTGGATTCTTTGCGCGATTCGAATTAATGAACTTAATTGAGGAGGTAGCAAAGAAGTATCCATTCTTAAGAAAAGCGGATGTATTAATGAATCCATTTGGCCACAAGGGCTTGATACTAGCTGATTTCAGATCAATCTTCTATCAACTTAATCAAGCAGAAATAAATAACGTGAGAGAAGAGATAGAGAGAATATACTCCAATTGGGTAACTGAAGGAAAATTCAGGTACATTAACAGATTCCTGATAATTGATGCACTAGTAGAAACAAACATTGATAGTATAGTCAAAGCAGTAACTCTTTTGAAAGATAGAATAAAAGGTCGGTGGAGAATAACTCTTAAGACAAGGAAATACCCAATAGATAGGGAGGAATTAATACGTAGAGCTGCAGAACCCATAGATAAACCTGTTGATTTAGAGAACCCAGAATACATTGTCTGGATCGAGATAATAGAGAGTTTAACAGCTATAGCTATAATTAAGAAAAATTAAGCGTATAAAAGCTCATTCAAGACCCTCTTTAGAACCTTTACTGCATAGTAATTAAATACCATGCTCAGCATTATAAAGAATAAAGCTAATCCCTGTGAATCTAACTGGCCTAGCAATAATAGCATCATGAAAACAAGAGCAATAGCCATGAATAAGATTGATAGGAATCCATAGAAAGCAATTTTCGGTAAACCATACCCTTTTATCCCAACATCATAAAGTATCTTAATGATCTCAATAAAGCTCACTAAACTGACCAGAAAACCAATTATAACAGAAACCAGAGAAATAGCATTAAATACACTTAGAATGTCAATTATAATGCTCATAAGAGATACCTCCATTATACGTGCATCAGATCAATTAACCTTAAGTTAAATAATGCATCCTTATGCAAACTATCTTTTATTCTATTTAAAGCCGAGGAATAAACTTTAGCCAAAAATACTAATGCTTCATGCAATTTATCTTCTTCCTCAGGAAGCATTATCATTACCTTAACCCTCTTATTTCTTGCTAATTTTATATCCCCGCTCTTATAGTACGATCTATAGTGATTTCTTAATGAACTCATTAATTTTATGATTAATTTGGGTCCAAGAGAAACCTCAAGCTTTCTTATCAAGAAAGTATAGAGAGTCTTAATTACAGTGACACCAGTCTTACTAATTATGAATTGATCACTCAACTTTATCTTCTCTGCCCACCCCTTACTAATTAGAAACTCTGTTAAAGCTCTCTCAAACTCTAGTACTAGTGACTCAGGCATCAATCCAAAATCTCTTTCCTCGTCACTCAGATTATTCCACACAACATTCTTGAAAACATCAGCAACTTGGGATGCAAAACTAAATATGTGACCTACCTCACTTATTTGCTCTAGCTCGATAGGCTGCGTTATGACGCTGACATAGAAGTCATCTTTAGCAAGCATGAAAATGAAGTAGCCTCCAAAGTGATGAAAAGTGACATTGAACTCCCTTTGCTCGCTCTCCATGACCTCCGAACTCAGATCTCTTAGAGCGGATAGCAAGTTAGCTAACAAATCCAGATCTTTCTGAGCTAAGCCGCAGGATAATATTAAGTTACCATCACTCTTTCTCTGAAAAACCAATGCATCGACTCGAACAACCAAGATAAACCACCATACTCATTGCTGAACAATGAGGAAACAATAAGGTAAAACAAAGATTTTAACAATATATGACTATTCAGCATAGTGAATTAGAAAGAATTTTTTATATACTTATTTAACACTCAAACTTTTTCTCCGTCTTATCAATTGATATATTAATAGCTAATTCAGCAACAACCCTAATCGTATCTAACATAGCGGTTAATCTCCAGGTAACTTCCCTTAACCAGCATCGTAAATCCTCGTTAGTTATCCTGCTATCCTCTCTTACCTCAATAACCTTCCTGCTTCTCGCTCTAATTAAATCTATTCGATTCAATAACTCATTAATCAATGTTACATTCCCATAAATCAAAGTTTTCGTTATAGTATCTATAGCCATTTTTATATCAGAGAGCATCATCATAACTTCTGCATCAATAATTATCTGCGAGAAGAGTTTACCAGGCAAACTTATTCCCTGTCTAGCGAGCTCAGCAAGAGTATCTGCTAGAATCTCAAACATTTTCACAGCTATTCTTAAACTAAGCAGCTCTGAGACTGATTTTATTCCTACTGCATTAGCTATTTCCTCATCCTTATACGCGATGAATATCTCTCTTAAAGCGGAGAAATAAATTCTGTCAATCTCGTTCTCCAAGTAAATTATTTCTTCTAGGAAATCTTTATTTTTCTCTTTAATAGCTGTTAGTAAGTATTCGATCATTGTCTGTGTTAGGTTAGTGATTCTTCTAAGCAAACCAGCTAGAGGATAACGAGTAGGATCTAGAAATGTTCTTAATACGATGTGCCGATGGCTCTCCTTAACAATCTCTAGTCCACGTATCTTATCTATCACTTTTCTTATCTCATCTAGATGCGAGTTAGAGAACTCTGAATCACTCTCAATAATTATTGGGTCTTTACCGACAACATAAGCACCAATTAGTACTCTTTCGAGAACCTTTGGTTGTTTGCACTTCGAAACATTAATCACGATAGGATTCGTTCTTGTTTTCACTATATATCTCGGTGGAACAATCTTTAGGCAACCATCTTTACCCACAACTATACCTAATTCATCACCAGCATCCAAATCCAATTCTCGCAACCATTCTTTTGGCAGAGATATCACTAGACTTGACTTACCTAGTTTCACCAGCTTTCTCTTAAGCATTGCTTAATCCTCTACATATATCTGTATAAATATATAAAATACTTCATCGAGATAGATTATACATATCTTACAATATTTAGGGAGAATTATAATAAATAACATTCAAATATATATTCAATATAAGAAAGAGAGGAGCTACATAACTATAGATATACAAGTATACAATGATTAAGCATGTACAGTTAGAGATAATGTTTGAGGATTCTTATAATTCCTTGTATATGCAGCCTCTCAAAAGCTTTCTGGGATCCTCCATCACTCTATTAATAACTATCTCGCATACAACACCTATGCTCTTAGCCATATCTAGTAGCCTAGTTAGGGATTTTATTAGAAAAGCTCCTGTCTTAACTTCTGTTATCTCATTGGTTACTCGATCTGTTAGATCCCTTATATCACTACTTAGTTGCTCTATCTTTTTTAGTATGTTATTTGCTAAGAAGACGTCGAGTCCATTATATGCCTTTAGAGTGTCACTTATGATATCTTCTATCACATTGAGGAGCTCTGAGAATTTCATTCTGATCTCTGTGTTTTTGTTTAGTTCATTCCAGGATATTCTCCCTAAATCGTTTGATACATCAAAGAGATAATCCCCTGCTAATTCGAGAACTTTAAGTATGGTTCTGTTACCTAGAATGTGTAATGCTGATTCAATGCCAACGAATTTCGCTAATGCCCTGTTCTTCTGAACCATTAGAAGCTGTCTTACTCCGAACCAATATAATCTATCTAACTCATCCTCTAAGAACTCAACTCTCTTTAAATACTCTTGATCACCCTCATCAAAAGCTTTCTTTACGTAATCAGACATTGAGAGAAGGAGAGCGAGAATCCTACCTACTAGATTCTCCATAGAAAACTTAGTTGCATCCATCATACATTGAAGCGTTATCATATATGGATGCTGCTCAATTATTTCAAATCCTCTTAATTTCGATATCACATCTCTGACATTTCTTAAGAGTTCTGGAGAAATAGGTTCATTCTTGGTGGCAAGCGCTATATTATCGTTACCGACAAGATAATTCGCTACAAGCAGTCTTTGGACTAGATCGCTATCACTGCATCTCTCAACATTTATCACTAATCTGGATTTAATTGGAGTTTCAAAAGAAGATAAATTAGCTGGAATGATCTTGATGCTTCCGTCATCCTCCTGTTTTATTACAACCTTATCTCCGCTTCTTAACCCAACTTCTTTTAACCACTCTTTTGGTAGAACAACAACTAAGCTACTTTTCCCTAACTTAAGTAGAGTTCTAACTGCCACCTCATTTCCCTCAGGTATGTATTAATAATGTTGATATGCTTAATCAATATATAAAAATTGCTGAAGAATACATATATCTTAATATGTGTAATAATTACCTATATAGCTTATTATAATGTATTTAAACTTTAATACACTTATATTTAAAATATCTAGAAAGTTTGAGCAATCATTAAAGTAATTACATAAATTTTAAACATAAATCAAAAAAATGATTGGTGCTTAATCATTGCTGTTTTATTAACTTCTTTTAAAAGTCAATAAGTCTCTATCTAACGTCCTTTTAACTTTTCCCTTTAGTGGGATCTCTATACCACATGCTGGGCATTTTTTATCGCTAGTTAGAGAGAAATCTACCCAATTACCTATCCTTCTCACTAATAAGTATCCGTCTTTTGGGCAGTATGTGTTTTTTTCGTTGCCTTCGAAAATATCATCTATGTAAACGTAGTTCAATCCTAATTTCTTAGCTAGTTTATATGTATCCACCAGAGATTTATTTCTGGTGGGTGTTCTATCTAGCATCATGTAGTTTGGTTTGAATCTCCTTATGTGTACTGGTATATCATTGCTAATCTCTCTAATAGCCGTGAAGAAACTATTTAATTCATCCGTGCTATCATTAATCCCCCTTATTACCGTGTATGATACCTCCACGTGCTTATTCATTTTAACCAGTCTATTAACTGTTTCTAAGGCTTTTAAGTGACCTTGAGGAAAAATACTAACTTTGGAATATGATTTAATGGTAAATCCGAAGAACCTTATTAGGAACCCATCTATCTTCCTGATTATATCTAGAAGGTAATCAATATTTATTACTCCGTTCGTTATTGCGGATAAATATAGATTCTTGTTGCTTAGAGATTTGATAAGCAATCTAATATAATCATAATTGAGAATACTATTGCATGATAAAACAATCCCATCAACTTTTTCATTAATTGCAATATCGATTATTTTCTCAGGATTAATTATCCCTGTGAATTCCTCAATCTCGGCGGGTTTTTTCATAACTATTTTCCATTCAGGACAAAACAAGCATCTTAAATTACAACCAGGGAAGAGAAGATATAGTGCAGTTGATCCTGGGTATAAGTGATAGAATCCTAGCTCTTCTATGTAATGTATACCGTACTCGAAAGCTCCATTGTTTAGGGAGATTAATCCAGAGTTTTTAATCCCGATGACACGGCATAATCCAACTGGGATCTCTTTACTCAGTTTACAGTTTAATGGACATAATTTACACACTATGTTTTCCTTATTCATTGTGAATCTCCTTGTAGATCTCTTTAGCTAATGTTGTTAGGCTCTTACCCAATTTTCTGGCCTCTTTTTTCAAGATGTAAGCCACCCTTGTTCCATACTGTATAGCTTTCTTATCAGCTAGCACTGATTCTTTAGGTAGCCCGATTCTCTCACCTACTCTTCGCAATATCCATTTTCTAACTCCGCTCCTCACTTTGAAATTAAGAGGGATCTTTAAAGCTGTTTCTACGATTTTCCTATCCAGGTACGGAACTCTAAGCTCGACACTATTGCTCATAGAACAGTGATCATCCCTCTCGAGATTCGTTTTATGTATGTTAAGTAAATCGATCATCAATCTTTTTTCGAGATTTTTCTCATGAAGATACTTCATGTAGCCACCGAATAATTCGTCTGCTCCCTGACCTGTTAGAATAACTTTCAGACCTATTTCATAAGCATGTTTAGATGCCGCGTAGATAGGTATACCAATCATCGCTTTCATTGGATCTGGTTCATCTATAATCCCTATAACCTCCCTGAATAAATCCATTACTTCTCCTCTACGTATTATGACTTCATCCAGATCCATCTTCATTAATAATGCAATCTTTCTAGCTCTCACTAAATCCGCCGACCCCTCTAATCCCACAGTAATTAACCTTACCTCGGCTTCAAGATCACTTGCGATCTTAGCTATTATTGAGCTATCTATACCTCCAGAGAAAAAAATACCTATCCTCGGGTAAAGTCTCTTTCTCACTGATTCCTTAAGACTCTCTAGCAATTCTCGCTCGGCTAGCTCTGGGTCATTAAGCACTTTCTTCTCGTTCAACTCGATATCATCGAATCTCTCTATTTTTATACCGTCATTGCTCACCGTGATTTTATGTCCGGGTAATAACCTTCTAGATCTCTCGCATATATTTCTGAACGCTTTCCTTTCCGAAGCGAAGACGAATAGTGATCCATTAAAGCAGTAGAAAAGTGGCCTGACCCCTATAACGTCTCGATAAATCTCTATTTCCTCTCTGTCAGAATTATATATAGCGAAGGCATAGTTTCCATCAAGCTGCTTAATTCTACCCTCTTCATAAGCATGTATTATTGCTTCGGAATCCATACTTGTTCTGAATTCATGATTCTTAAGACTCTCCTTGACCTCCTCATAATTATAGATTTCGCCATTATGAACCAACCATAAGTTTCTTTTCTCATTCGGTATTGGTTGTAGCCCTCTACCAACTATGCTTAATCTATTATGTCCTATTCCTATTTTCCCTTTTGGAAGAATTAGTGATTCTAATTTTCCGTATATTGGTGTATTATCAATTATAACTCCGCTTCCATCGGGACCTCTATGCTTAATAGCTATGAGCATTCTTTTGATTATGTTTGAGATGTCTTGATTATTGAGAGAGAATGCACCAGCTATACCGCACATTAAGTCATTCCCCTAATGCGAAGGATCTCTGCTATTGCTGATTCAATTTTCCTGATCCAATCACTCATGCTCGCTTCGCTTTCCTCTTCCTTCGGGAGAATCCTGTATCTTACTTTATCTCTGTACACCCATACATCAATAAAAATATTGTTTCTCAAGACTCTATCTATGACCTCGGCTATGTTTCTTATTTGCGAGATCACGCTATCAAGCAAGTTTTGATTAAAAACGATCCTAAATATTCCAGATTCATGCATTAGCTTTAAATCAAACTCTTTATTTTCCTGAAGCATTATTATATCTAAGCATGAAGGAGAATCTATTTCTCTTAGAACACTGATTAATAACTTATTTAGCGATTCCATATAACTACTTGTCTCTATATATAAGTTACAAACCTTGTTTCTTAGAGACCTTAATTCTCTTAGAAATTCTATTAGCGAGCTCGAATCAATCCTGCTTAGTCCTCTAATATCAATCATCTCCAATGGTTTCTGACGAACACTAATAGTGACTCGATCACTTTTGCTTAGAAGCCTTAATGATGTAGCTTGAGTAAATATCTCAAGAACATTACTGATCAATTTTACTCCTTCATCATCGAAATAAAGCTCTAATAGGTCCTCACTCATACGCACTTCCTTTACTTTATCTGAGAAGTATTTTAAAGCATGATTACTGTCAGTTTTTATTACTAAACCTCCATTGCCTCGTAATTCTCGCTTAACCTTGTTTATTATTGTTGCTATTGATTGAAACTCATTTATGCTTGGTCTCATAGCTATTGTAGCTTTTCTAGCCCCGAGATTCATGAAGAAACTTGTGGCGACCTCTTCAGGCTCTAGGAGGACGTAGAGATCTGTTATTCCTGAGTCAGTTGCTATATTAGCTATCATCTCTTTAAATAATCTCTCTATGTAATTCTTGTAATCTAGTGGGTTATCTACGTAAACTTCTATTAGCAACCTTCTGAGATTCCTTGCGTTTTCTAGCAGATTTTCTTTTTCGAATGCTTTAACTATGTCTTGATCTATATCTGATTTTATCTTGATTTTTTTACCGTCATAACGAATCTTTAGTGTTGTTGGAAGCATTAAGAATCCCTAATCAATAAAGTCTTTAGACATTTAAGATAATTTATTAAGCATAGAAAAAGGTAACGGATTAGGTGACTTAATTTGAACGTCAGTGAATTACTTAGTTTTAGGGAAAAAAGTCCATTAATAATTGCGGTTGATGTTGAGCCAGCGATAGGAATAAATGAGTTATTAGAGAGAGCGAGGAACTATGTTGCTGGGGTTAAATTCGGTTTACCATACATTCTGAAAAATGGATTAGACACCATTAGATCAATTATATCTAGGTTTAGGAACGATTACTTCTTTATAGCTGATATCAAGCTAGCTGACATAGGTTTCGTTGGGAGCTTAATGATTGATCTTGTGAAAAAGATGGGTTTTGATGCTTTTATAGCCCATGGATTCATTGGACTGAGAAACGCTCTTGATAAGATAAAGGAGAAGGCTGATGCTTTGGATTTATTCCTTTTCGTGGTCGCAGCTATGTCTCATCCTGGTGCCGAAGAGATATTAAATAAGAGTACTCGTGAAATCATTGTGAAGACTAGAGAGATTAATGTAAGAGGATACGTTGCACCAGCCACTATGCCTAGGTATATCCAGCTTATAAGAGAGATGTCGGGGGATTCAATAATTATATCTCCTGGTGTTGGTGCTCAGGGCGCAGAGGTGGGTTCAGCTATTGCTAATGGAGCGAGATTTGAGATCATTGGTCGTAAAATAACTCTATCTAGAACTCCTATAGAAGAGATAAGGGACGTGATTTCTATATATCGAAGCAAGGGGATGATTCGGGATGCGTAAGGATGAATTAGCTTTAAAGCTATATAATCTAGGTCTAGTAAAGATAGGTAGATTTAAGCTCAGCTCTGGACTTGAGAGTAATTATTACATAGATTTACGTGGTCTAGTTAATTATCCAAGCTTTCTCAAAGAAATAGCTTCAATGATCTATGATATAGCTAGAGAAAAGGGTAGTTTCGATGTAGTGGCGGGAATCGCTACTGGAGGAATACCGCTAGTAAGTTTTATTTCATGTATGTATGAGATACCATTAGCGTATGTTAGAAGAGAGAGAAAAGCTTATGGAACTGGTAGAAGACTTGAAGGGAATGTATCATCAAAGAAAATACTTCTTGTTGATGATGTAGCTACTACTGGAGGCTCGCTTGAGGAGGCAATAAAGGTTATTAGAGATAATGGTGGAGAAGTGAAGCACGCTATTGTTGTTGTGGACAGAATGCAGGGGGCTCGCGAGAGATTAATGAAGCTTGGAGTCGAGTTATTATTTCTCATCAATGTAAATGAGTTGTTTAGTTCGCTGGAGAAGCATGGGATAAAACTAAACGTTGAATAATTAGCCGCCGCTAAGGAAAGGCATTATGGATACAACGTCTCCATCTCTCAACACAGTGTTGAGATCTTCTATGCTTCTCCCATTTAGGAGAATTATTACCTCTTCACTAAGCTTCTCGTCTTTTTGCTGAAAAATCATTTCTCCAAGCTTGACTCCATACTTCTCCACGAGTTTTAATAATAAGTCAAGTAGTTTGGCTCCATCGCTTAACTCCACTTCCTCCTCTCTAGTATTCTTTACTAGTGATCTAATGTAAGCGAAATACTTTACCTTTACCTTCAAATCTCTTCACTCTCGAAATCTAGTTAATGTTCTTTATAGTTTGTTTAAAAAATGTGAATAAAAAGCGTAGAGAAACAGAGGGGATGTTTTTAGTTTATAGGTATCCTAGGCTTCTTAATCTATCTTTAATCGCTTCTTCTTCCTCCTCAGTATAAACGGATTCCTCTTCTTCCTCCTCTAATACTTGCTCGAGCACGTAAGTCACGAATTCCTCCGCCGATTTGAACTCGGACGAGTCCTTAATCTCATTCATTATTTTTTCATAGATTCTCTTAGGTATCTTAATGCTAACGTATTCCTCACTCACTGCTCAGTCACCTATTTATTTTTCTCTTTAATCTCTAGAAAGATATTTTGTTGCATATAAATGCTTTTACCATAGAGTTTTATCCATTATTAATCTAGCCAATTAGAGCTATAGAACTATACCTAGCTAAAAAATGTTTAGCTACGATACATGAAGAAAGTTAATTATTCGTGAAGGTGTTCAATGTGTTTAGAAAGGTTTTTGATAATGTTTATGAGGTTGATGTTGGTTATCCTGAATTAAGAAATACCTTCGCTTCTTACGTACTCTTGGGGGAGAACGTGCTTATAATTGATCCCGGTCCAATTAACTTCCATAAAAACTTGATTAACGATCTAGAGAGCATGGGAGTCTCGAGAAGCGATAAGATATATGTAGCGTTGACTCATATCCATCCAGATCACTATGGTGCAGCGAGCAAATTAGTTGAGTTTTATCCTGATTCACTCGTTCTTGTTCATCCTAGGGGAGCAAGGCACTTAGTGAATGTGGATTACTTATGGGATAGTGCTAAGATGGTTCTTGGTGAAATAGCTTCAATTTTTGGTAAGCCAGAGCCAATACCTAGAGATAAAATAGTTGAGTTGCACGATAATTACGAAATAAATGTTTCAGAAAATAATTCTGTTAGAGCGTTATTCACACCTGGTCACGCAACACATCACGTCTCTTACTTTTTAGAGAGTGATAAAGTTGTGTTTCTTGGAGATGCTGGAGGTCTCTATGTTGGGGATTCTTTGGCCCCAACAACACCGTTTCCATTCAATTTTAATAAAGCTATTGACTCTATAATGAGGATACTTAGTTTAGAACCGTACTACGTGGCTTATACTCATTTCGGTATGCATGGAGATGCAATAAAGAGATTACTGGAGTATGTTGGTCAATTATACATTTGGTTTAAGATTAGCCAACAGAAGGACCCGAACTCGATAAAACCAGATGAACTCCTTGAGGAAATACTGCAATTTGATTATGAAACAAGAGCATTCATGGAGAAAAATAAGAATAATCCAGTTTTATCTGGCGCAGTCCATCATAGTATCTATGGTTTCATTAAGTATATAGAATACATCAGGGAGAAAACATAATTTCGCTTGAATCAGCGATTCCATAATTAGCTAGATTTAAGTATTGTTCATATTATATGAATATTCATATTATACGAATATTCGGGTTATATGAATGAAGCGTATCCCTTGCTTGGAGAACGGTATTTTTGCTAGAAGCACTCTCAAACCTCTAGATTCAGTATTTAATTTTGATGAAGAGAAAAAGAAAATAAGTTTACTCGCTACGAATGGAGAATGGTTTACTGTTTCTGGTTTGAGGAGAACTGGTAAAACAACACTAGTGAGATCCGTTTGCAATACGATTAATGCAATAACTGTATACGTGAATATTTGGGAGATACAGGAAGAAGAGAAAGCACCATACGTTTTAGATATGATTGTTAACGAGATAAAGAATCAATTAAAAAGAAGTAGGCTTAAGGAATTCTTAGGGAGATTCGAGAAACTAAGCTTTTTTTGCGTATCAGTAGGGATCCGAGCTAGAAATCAAGTTAGGTTAGAGCAAGCACTAAGAAACCTTGTTAAGAAGAAAAACGTAGTAATAATACTTGACGAGATACAGGAGATGAAAAGAGAGGAAGAATTCTTTAAGTTCCTAGCCGCACTGCATGATGAAACAGCACCAAAATTAAGCATGATTTTCTTAGGATCAATAATATCGCTGAGAGATATACTTGAAGCAAGTTACTCCAAACCACTCCATGGGAGAATTAGCGAGGAAATAGTGCTAGAACCATTAAAGGAATATGAGACAAGACTAATGCTAAAGAAGGGATTCGAGCAATGTGATGTGAAAGTAAAGGATGAGGTAATTAGAGAAGCGTCTTATAGGCTAGGAGGATTACCAGGATGGATAACTCACTTTGGGAGAATAGCTGTCATAAACCACTATTTAGGAAAGAAAATAAATGTTGATAATATCTATGATAAACTCGTAAAAGAAGCTGAGAAAATACTTTACGACGAGATAGCTAGAGCGATCTCCGAGAAAAGAAAACTCAGAAACTACATAAGAATACTAAAGCATCTAGGCGAACACGGAGAAATAACTGTAGCTGAAACAGCTAGATTAATAAATAAGAAACCAAACACAGCGCTCATCTACCTAACATACCTAATTAAAGCAGGCTTAGTGACAAAGATAAAGAACAAGTACTCGATAACAGACCCAATAATAAGAGAAGTACTAGCCAAAAAGGAGATAGAAAGAGAAATCAAACTAAGATTATGATTTTGCAATTTATTATGAGAAAAAATTTTTTAATTGCACTGTGACATTAGAATATTGGTGAAAAATATGGTTATTGGTGAAAGTTATGGCACAATATAAAGTAAAAATAGATAAACAAGGTAGGATTGTAATTCCGTCTGAAGTTAGAAAAATACTTGGGTTGAAATCCAATTCCGAACTCTTGCTAAATATCAAGAAAAATACCATAATTCTAGAGCCGATCCACGAAGATATTGACCAATTAGTTGACGATTGGTACGAAAAGATGCTTAAAATGAAGATCAAGGCGGGAGGATTAGAAATAAAACCAAGTTTATGGATGGATGAAGAATATGTCAAAAGGAAGCTTGGGATTGATTAATGGAATTGTTGATGTCAACATAATAGTTTTGTCGCATTTTGAGAATCCCGCTAGAATTCCAGCACTTAATTTTCTTAGGAGTGTTTTAAAGTTCGAGATAAGAGCTTTAATTCCAACAACAGCTTTTATCGGTGCATACCATATATTGACGAATTATCTTAAAGTTCCAAGAAAGGATGCCAAGGATGCTTTAGTATTTACTTTAAATACAAAATCAAAAGCAATATATGAAGATGTTTCAATAGATGATGCAATAGATGCTATCGAGCATGCAGCAATATACAAAATTGAGTCTTGGGATGGCTACATAGTTTCTCTAGCTAAGAAATTTGGCACAAGAAACATATATACAATCGACAAAAAATTGCAAAGAGTTGAAGGAATTTTCGTATTAAATCCAATTCCTGAAGATAAAATTAAGCAATATCATAAATTTATCAAGAACTTATATAAAACGCACGGAAAATAAAAGCTCAAATAATAAACAGTCTAAGCGATAAAATAATTGAAAGATTGAATGATTAATGTAGTTTATCTAGAAATTTCTTAAAAGACTAGATATGAGGCCTCATATCGCTTATCTTTCGTAATAATTGTGATATTCATAATGCTTCTTGTTTCATAATATTATGAATCATTTCTAGCCCCCCAGACAAATATTGAAACACTTTATAACCGTAAATTTTTAATATTCTAATTAAATTACATTAAATATCATTAATTATCATTAAGAGGACTAAATAATGCCCGTTGATGAAGAAGTAAGTGAGAAAAAACTTTCTAGAAGGAAATTCACAACCGTTTCCATCCCAATAACTCTGTATAATAGAATAAAGAATCTTATTCAGGGGACGGGATTCACATCCGTATCAGATTACGTCACATACGTTTTGAGGGAAGTTGTAGCTATGCATGAAGCAGAGAGGTCTGAGGAACCATTCACTCCCGAGGACGTTGAGAGGATCAAGGAGAAGTTGAGGGCTCTTGGTTATCTCGATTGAGCATGGTTGGAGGGATGTAAATGACTTCTAGGCCACATGGTGGGAGATTGATTAATCGTGTTGTTTCTGGTCGTCGTAGAGAATTATTATTGGAGGAAGCTAAGGAATTAACGAAAATTACATTGAATAGGGATTGGGCAACGGATCTGGTTAATATTGCTGGTGGAGTTTTTAGTCCTTTAGAGGGTTTCATGGTTCAGGAGGAATTAATGGGTGTGCTCTATGATATGCGTTTACCATCCGATTTACCCTGGACTATACCTATAGTTCTCGATGTTTCTCCAGAGGAGATTTCTGGGGTTGAGGAGGGAGATGATGTGGCTTTGGTTTCTGAGAGTGGATTGATACTCGGTCTACTTCATGTTGAGGAGATATATGGTTATGATAAGAAGGAATTCGCTGAGAGAGTTTTTAAGACTCGCGATGCGAATCATCCAGGAGTAGCTAGAACATACGCTATGAAGGAATTGTTGGTTGGAGGAAAAATAGATTTGCTTAATGAACCGGAAAACAAGTTCTATAAGTACACTCTTTATCCAGCTGAGACGAGAGTATTATTTAGAGAGAAGGGATGGAGAACGATAGTTGGATTCCAAACTAGAAATGCACCTCACTTAGGTCACGAATACATCCAGAAAACCGCGTTAGCTTTCGTTGACGGTCTCTTCATTAATCCCTTAATCGGGAAAAAGAAGAAAGGTGATTTCAAGGACGAGGTAATACTAGCTGCCTACGAAGCATTAATAAAGAATTATTACCCAAAGAACTCCGTTGTCATGGCGATTTTAAGAACTTGGATGCGGTACGCTGGGCCAAGAGAAGCAATATTTCACGCTATTATACGGAAGAATTTCGGTTGCACTCATTTCATAGTTGGGCGGGATCATGCTGGAGTTGGCAATTATTATGGACCGTATGAAGCACAAGAGATATTCAGCGAGTTCCCTGATCTCGGGATCACCCCATTGTTCTTCAGGGAATTCTTCTATTGCAAGAAGTGTGGTGGGATCGTTAATGAGAGGATTTGTCCTCATAGCCAGGAATACAGGATAGTTTTCAGTGGAACAAAGATAAGAGAGATGTTGATGAGGGGTGAAAGGCCTCCAGATTATATGATGCGTCCAGAGGTCGCTGATGTGATATTGAAGTGGGATAACCCGTTTGTTGAGTAGGTGATGTGAAATGAGTAGAAGAGTTATGGTTATTGGCTTGGATGCTGCTCCGCCAGCACTAGTTTTTGAGAAATTTAAGAAAAAGTTACCTAACTTGAGTCACTTGATAGATAATGGTGCTTATGGCCCATTAAGGAGTACTCACCCACCAATAACTATTCCTGCTTGGGCTGTTATGACTACTAGTAAGAATCCTGGAAAACTCGGTTTCTATGGCTTTAGACATAGAAAACGTGGTAAGTATAATGATTTCTATATAGTTAATTCTAGGTATGTTAAGGAGAAAGCTGTATGGGATATTTTATCAGAGAGGGATAAGAATTCTATTGTTATAAGTGTTCCTCCGGGGTATCCTCCGAAACAAATTAAGGGTTACTGGATATCTTGCTTCATTACTCCTGGCCCAGAGAAGGATTATACGTTTCCTAGGGAGTTGAAGAATGAGATAGAGGGTAAGTTCGGCCCATTTATTTTTGATGTACCGTTTAGGGTTGAGGATAGAGCTGGTCTCAGGAAGAATTTATTGCAGATGGCTAGGCAGCATTACGACATAATTAATTACTTGGCTCGCGCTAAGAAGTGGGATTTCTTTATGTTTGTTGATATTGGTGTTGATAGGGTGCAGCATGCTTTCTGGAAATACTTTGATAAGGAGCATCACTTGTATACTCCTGGAACAGAGTTCGAGAACACTATTCTGGAGTACTATGAGTATGTTGATTCGAGGATAGGGGAATTAATGGAGAATCTTGATGAAGAAACCTACATAATTGTTGTTAGTGATCATGGAGCTAAGAGAATGAAGGGTGCATTAGTAGTTAATGAGTGGCTTGAGGAAAAAGGTTACTTGGAGTTCAGTAAGCAACCGGATAGAGTCATGCCTCTAGATAAAGCAGAGATAAACTGGGATAAGACTATTGCTTGGGGGTGGGGTGGTTATTACGCGAGAATATTCATTAATGTCAAGGGTAGAGAGCCGAGAGGTATTGTTAAGAAGGAGGATTACGAGAGTATTAGGGAGCAGTTAATTAGTGATATAAGAAAAATGAGTGATCCGAGTGGAAACAGTATGTTGAATATGCCTTATAGGCCTGAGGAACTGTATCCAGTGCTACGTGGTGATCCACCAGACCTAATGGTTTATTTCGATGATTTATACTGGAGATCAGCTGGAACGGTTGGTCACGGGAAATTATATTTACCTGAGAATGATACTGGTCCAGATGATGCTGTTCATGATTGGAATGGAATATTTATTGCTTATGACCCACAGGGCACGATAAATCACAAGAAATTGAGTGGATTAGAGATTAGGGATGTAGCTCCAACCATCCTGAAACTATTGAATATTGATATCCCTTCTGATATGGAGGGTAAGCCTATTATAGAGTAGGTGAAGCATAATGGAGAAGGGTTGTGTTGTCTGGTTAACTGGATTACCGGGATCAGGAAAAACCACGATAGCGAGGATATTAGAGAAAAAGCTGAGGGATATGGGTTATAAAGTTGAGCTATTGGATGGAGACGAAGTGAGGAAATGGCTGAGTCCTGAAGCTGGATTCACACCAGAGGATAGAGAGAGGCATCTAAAGCGAGTCATATATGTAAGTAAATTACTAGCAAGGAATGGGGTCATAGTTCTAGCATCGTTCGTTTCGCCTTACAGGAGGATTAGGGCTCTAGCTAGAGAAATAATAGGGGATTTCATCGAGGTTTATGTTAAGTGCTCTTTAGATACAGTAATGAAGAGAGATCCTAAGGGGCTATATGCAAGAGCTTTAAGAGGAGAGATAAAGCATATGACTGGAATAGATGACCCCTACGAGGAACCAGAGAACCCAGAAGTAATAGCTGACACAGAGAACTCAACACCAGAGGAAAACGCTGAGAAAATCCTAGAAAAACTAAAGGAGCTCGGATACATCTCATAGGAAATATTTTAGCGTGACAACTTTCAAAATTTTTTTGAATATTTTTGTTTTCAGCACTGTTACAAAATATTTGGGGCTTTCATCTCAAAATAATTCTGTATGAGAGAATTAAGACATACCACCTAGTACCTCCTCTAAAGGCACGTATTCTTTAGTAGCTTTAAGCAACCAAATTTTCCTTTTCTTAGATTCCTGTACGAGATCGGGGGTTGGAAGCGTCACATAGAGAACAAAAATTACTTTCTTCCTCAGATACTGAGGATACTTGTTTTTAAGGAGATCATATTTCTTGTAGAGTTCATCAATAATCTTGACCCCAGCTCTAAGAGACGCCGTCGCAAACTGGAAGCGAAAACTTGGACAAATTTACCCAAAGTTACCCAAACTTGGACAAAGTTGGACAAACTTATCTATTCTCTCTTTTTTCGTTTTTCCAAGTATTCTTCCAATATAAGCTGGATTAAGACAGTTCTTGTTAAGCCTCTTTCTCTTGCCTCTCTATCTATCTCCTCAACTATTTTCTCTGGTAGCGATATTGTTATCCTCTTCTTCATAATTGTTCACCATTATCATCTAAGTGATGCATTAAATTTAAATATTTTTCTCAATAATTACATCTATTAAGCATCAATTTTCATATAGTTGATGCACTTGAGGGAAGCTAGAGCATACAAGATAAAGCACAGCTATGATGTTGGGGATTTGATAACGAGGTATCAGTGGATTCTACAACTTGCAATAGATTACATTTGGGAGAACATTATTTGGGTAGAGAAAGAGGTTAGAAACTACTACACAGTTCCAAAAACAGAGAAAAATGTTAAACTCCTAAAGCATCGAGGAAAGAAATTCAAGGTGTATGGTGGAAAGATCTATGTCTATTACACTGCGAAGAGGAGAATTCCTAGAATCCCCAGTTCTGCGGAATTCAGGAGGAGGCTCAGAGATTATCTCCAAGCATTCTGGAAACAAACACCATACGCTTCCCATTATGTTGATTCAGCGATAAGGACAGCATATTGGATCCTTGAATCTTGGAGAGAAAACTACCTAAACGGAAAATTCAAGAGGAGAAAACCAACTATCAAAAGTAGGTTTGCTAGAATCAAAAACTCTCTTTTTAGAGTAAGAGATGGAGAGTTAATTTTAACTGTTGTCCCTAGACAAGTTTATTTGAAGTTTAGGATAAACAAAGCTTGGTTTTATGACCGAATTAAGGGCTGGAAGCTTGGAGAAATAATCCTCAAGGATAATGAGCTAATCCTAATGTTCACTAGGGAGAAAGAAGAGGAAGAATTGGACAGGGTTATTGGCTGGGATATGAACATGTTCACCATGGATGGATTTGGAGACGACATAGGAGCAGTCAAAAAATCGATTAGAGAACTCTACAGAATACACATAACCTATCATAACAAGAGGAGGAAGATACAGAAGATGCTCAATAGGAATCCTAAGCAAGCTAGGAGATTGCTAAAAAAATTAAGCAAGAGAGAAGCAGATAAGGTTAGAGATTTCATTTACAAATTCACGACTGAGATAGCTAGAGAGTTTCCAAATTACGTTCATGTTTTCGAAGATTTGAACAAGGAGGCGATGTATAACAGAAGCAAAAAGCACAATCGCAACATAGCTTTGCACGATTGGAGAAAAATAGTTGAAATATTAAAGTATAAAACTAAGGTTATTGAGATTGATCCAAAGTTCACAACTAAAACATGTTCTAGGTGTGGAAGCTTAAACACAACTGTTAAGAATGGAACTGTGAAATGTCTCGACTGTGGATTAGAGATAGACAGACAGCTAAACGCATCAATAAACATCTATCTAAAGGGAAAAGGTTTAGAACCGAGTTTAGAGACTTGGAATAAATTGATTAAAACTAAAGATGTGGGGAGTTTTGGGGTCCCCCTGAATGGAGCCGAGCTTGATGACGTGTCCCCGATGAACCCAGAGGGGAACGAAGGCAATGTGGCTCAAGGGGAAGTTGGGTAAATTTGTCCAAGTTTGTCCAGATTTGTCCAACTTCCCCAGACCCCTCACCAATCACACAGATCTCTCCATTAGCACCGTAAATATTTATTTCGGCCTCTGGTAAGGTAAGAGAATCTATTTCTACTTCTATTCCACGCTGCTTAAGACCATGCTTCACAAATGATCTCGCTTCCTCCTCAACATCAATAGTCATCTTCTCAACAGTCCGCTCTAATCTAGTTAAGCGTTGATTCATTCTCTGGAGAATAGCTAACATCTTATTGAAATCTTCTCTTAAGACTATTTGCTCCTTTCTCAGAGATATCTGCTCTTCTCTTAGGGCCTTTAACTCTTCTTCGACTCTATCTAAACGTTCCAATATTTCTCGTAAACCTATGTACCCAGCGACGGTGTATCGAAACTCCTCGTCTTCCTTAAGTAGCCGTATGAACTCTTTTTTTAGATTCAATCCCTGTCGCCTCTAATCACTACTAATTATTATTTTTTTATTATAATTACTCTATAAAAAATGATTCATCATTCATGAAAAATCATGCATATAGAAGCTATTTGGGCAAGAGCTTAAAGACACTTAACTTATAGAAAGAACGATACATTATATAACGCAGCAATATAAAGAAAACTCCTTTTTCCCCGTATATCTGATGCCGCTCCATACATTCGGTTTCTCGTATTTTTCCCTTGAATCATGTCTTTAATGCGGTAAATTAGGTATTCTAGATAGTTTATTTATTAATTCTGCACTCTCTTTTTCTTCAAGAAGTATCAATCTCCTTTCTAATTTCTCTCCATAATTCCCTTACTTCATCAAGAGTTAACTTAATAACTGATTTTTGCTCTAGAATTGATCTTAGTGATGGTATTTTCTTGATTATGATCCCTCTAGGGTGACCAATGATAACTACTTTATCGCCAGGCTTAATACCAGCTATTTTCATTTCAGGTTTCCTTAAAACAATCTCTCCGTTTTTTCCTACTCTAGCAATACTTGTCATATAATACACCAGTGCAAAGTAGAAATTTCCCAATGCATCTTATGTCTTCGGGAAGATAATTTAATGATTTAAGCATTAATGGGATTAAAGAGGAGCTATATTATTTCTTTCTAAGCTTGTATCTCTCGTAGATTAACTCTATCTCCTTGTCACTAATCCTGAACTCTATATCATACTTAACTCCACGTATCAAAGTGTAGAATAGTGCCCTATCATTCCTTAATTCAACTGGAACTAATGGGAGAGTCATTTCTGTTAATCTATCCTTCTCCTCTATTATTAGGAAGTCACCGTTGCGCTTTACATTCACTTTGACTGTACCTTTATAGGTTCTGTACTCGCCTACTAACTTGCTCAAGATTCTATTACGCTTCACGAAATCTAGTTTCTCAGGATCTTTTCCGAGGAGATGAGTTAATATGTAGTATCCTATTAGTGATAATGGATAACCGCTGGAGTTAGCTAGAATAGCTACTCCAATCTTTCTATCTGGGATAAAACCTACATAAGCAGTGTGCACTAGGACAGAGCCAGAGTGATTAACTAGCTTGTACCCATGGAAATTAGGAACGATGCTCCAGCCGTAGCCATAAGCCTCGCCACCAAACCTCTGGTATGGCGTCTTTATGTAACCAGTCATCATTTTATCTAGAAAAGAACTATCTATGATTCTCTCCCCATTGAATTCTCCCTTGTTAAGGTACATTATCACGTAGTTAGCTAGGTCAAGAACATTGCTTATTAGGCCGCCATCAGCGGTGATGCCCTAACAGACTGTATTATGAAACTTGGACAAATATGCCCAAACATGGACAAAGACTACCAGGAAACACTATAAAACACTCAACAAAAATGCCAAAAATAGATGCTCCTGACAGGTTTAAGATCAAACATACTCGCCAAATCAATCTCCGCCTCAAAGATATAGCGATAAACCATTTAAATCTTCACCTTCACTAGAGTGAACTCTATTTCAACGAATATGTTTAAATAAACATCACTCGATTGTCAGTAAAACTTATAAAAACAGTGTAAGATGCAACAACCATTGTTTGAGATAAGAGAAGCAATGTGTAATAGATTACTTATTCATGAATTTTAAGTATTCTACTTTGTGATTGTTATTTTTCTTTTAATTTATGGAGTTGGGAGAGTATTTCTGTTGTCAACTCATCTATTTTCTCTTTTCTTATTTTATATCTTATTTCGCCAGTATAATTATCTTCGTACTCTTCTAAGATGCCTAGGTCTAAGCAGTCTCTTATCCACGCGTTCACAAGCATTTCCTGCATTTTCTCAGCGCTAGCTATTTCGCTCAGCGTAAAGCTCTCCATCTCTAGCGCTCTTTTAATTAATCCTCCATAACCGAACATTACTCGGATGATCTTTTCTAGGTCTAATTGAGTTTCTTTTACCAGCTCTGCTTCATGGCTTACTTTTACTTCACTACTAAGAATAGTATTAATGGGAGTTTTGAGAAGGTAGTGAGCGCCACTTGCTATTGAGTGGTAATTAATTGCTTTTCTCAAGTCTCTGTTCTTCTTTTTCAACCAGATAACTATAGCGATCATGATAACGGAGAGAACCGTGAGGGGAATTAATTCTAACATGCGATAACGCCTTTAATGGATTAGTTCAGCTAGATAATTCCTCACATCAGCGGCTTCAAATTTACCATTCCGCTTAATCCATTCTCTTAATATCTTGAGAACCCTACGCGCCATATCTTTGCTCTCAGAACCCGTGATCTCAGCAAAAATCAGACCTACTCTCTCCTCGCCTCCTCTATTGATGCTAAATTTCTCTATTAGTAGCGTCCCCTCACTCAGCTCTAGAGCTGATATTGAGTATCCAGCCACGTATATCTTTGATAGAAACTCTCTATTTCTAATTAGCCTCGCTGTTAATTCCGTTATAGCGGTT
Organism: Promethearchaeati archaeon; assembly: GCA_026993975.1. Classification (GTDB taxonomy): domain Archaea; phylum Asgardarchaeota; class Njordarchaeia; order Njordarchaeales; family Njordarchaeaceae; genus Njordarchaeum. The sequence continues at coordinate 45,861 of JALWRR010000151.1, forward strand.
ACGCATTTGATAGTTGGGCTGTTCGTTTCGTCTGGGTAAATTATTCCGAGCGCTTTAATACCCATCTCCACTAACTTATCATATTCCTCATCATCCAGCATAGCTAATCTATCTCTAGCCTACTGAATCACCTTTGTTA
>JALWRR010000152.1:0-22971 GCA_026993975.1 Promethearchaeati archaeon
TGATTACGCCTCGCTCAACGATTCTCGGCTCGCTGTAACTATCAGCTAACGCTACAGCTTGCTCTAGGCTCAATGGCTTCTGCACCATGAATACTGGGACGACGTAATCATTTTTATTTTCTTCAGGTAATATACTTATTGGGGGCTCGGCTTTTGTCTTGTGGTTGGTTTCGGTTAGCATACATACGTATTACTAGCCGAGCCCCCTAAAAACTTATCCATAGACCAAGTCAACAAAAGACGGAAATAGTGCGGGCATTCGATATTTCTCGACAATTCGCTCAGCTACGTCTCTCTCTTCGTCTGAGAGAATTGATTCACCAGGATACTTTATTATTTGTTCGTATTCATTAGTTATATTCTTTAGTATGTTGATTAGAACTGTATTCGTGATATTAGCGATGAATACTCCAACGATAAAATAACTAATATATACTATCACCTTGAACTCAGCAAACTCAAACACCCTTACAATCCCATGCAACTCTCTTTCTCTAGGTTGATCAGTAGTTAGTAGTGATAGTATTATGGATCTCGCTAAGCTAATCGCTTTACAATACTTTCTTCTAAGGCAATTCTCGTAAATAGAAACACCGTTGAATGTTGATAATAAGACTCCATACAGGTTTACGGGGAGTAGATATATGGCTTCTGGATTATCAATATAGATATAGATGACTAGGAAAAAGACTACACCAGTCATCAGCGTTTCTATGTAGGGAATAATCACTTGAACTAGCTCGTTCTGGGTCCCTATAACGAATAAAAATGGGAGTAATAATGCAGTACTGTAAAGAAGGAATAACTCTACTCCTACTTTCCTCTTAGATGCATGCTTTGGCACAACCTTTAGCATCGCTATGAACTCTAGCCACACTATAATTATTAAGATAGTGGATATCAGCATTGATAGAGGATAAAGATGCGCTTTACGAATCATCAAGCCCTCGATTACAGTAATTTGGAAGGGATGTATGATCAGGGCTATTGATTTAGATATCGTTATTAGGAATAAAACGCTTAATAAGATCTTAGAAATGCTCATTTTTCTTAAATAATTAAGAAAAACCGCTTCTATATCAAGAATAAGTACTAGGGAGATTAGTCCCAAGCTATAAAGTATTAGTGAACCCCTCATACAGCAGCAAAATAATGCTAATAGATTAAATAGAATCGCGAAAATATCGAGAATAACTTGAATTAATTTAAGCTTTAATAGAAAAAAATAATACTTCCTATATACACGCCACAATATCCTGAGGAAATATATTAAAAGTATTATTGAACCGAGACTTATACCAGGTATCAAGATGATTAAGTATTCTAGTATCAATTTCGTAGAACCCTGATTAGTATTGTAGTATTTCAAAAAGGTTAAGATAAATAGCCTTCTCTTAAAAATACCTAAAAAATTTTCTGTATTAATTTATTAATATATTTCCTAAATATAGGGTCAAATTTCGCAATATAATCCTTTATATCAATTATATCTGGTTGCAAACCAAGCTTCTTATTTATCTTTGCTACCCCCTCTGCTATAGAATGAATAAATATGAGTAATTTCTCGTCCTTAATGTTAGCGTCAAGAGGCAAAATAAAATTAATTACAAGGTTATCTCTCATTAATATGACATACTTCTCATTCTTCGTCTCTATAAATTTAATACCTTCACCAGTTTCCTTTAGGCCCTGCAATGCTGCAACAATTAATGAGGATCTAAGTGTTTTCTCCTCTGAGAATATTTCCTCCTCGATAACTCTCTGTTTCTTCATGTCAAAAACGTATATTGGCATTCCGCTTTCATCCAGTATCTCTATTTTCTTTAACTGTATTTTCTCGGCCAATTATATCACCAGTTAATTGGATTAAGATGCTATTTCTTACCTTCCTCCTCTTCCTCTAAGACCTCCTCAATTACTTCCTCTGAAATCTTCTTGGCCTCCTCCTCCACCATCTTTAATCTCTCCTCTTTCTTCCTCTGATAGTATTTATATCCCTCATACGATGCGAAGCCAATTACCACTATTGCTACTCCAGCTATGATTAATGGGTAATTAGGTATAACTATTAGTGAATAATCTATCACGAATATTTTTAGAGGCGTATCAATTATTATTTTTCCCGAGGCTGAGAATAATTGGAATGTTGCGTTTCCCTCCCAGACACTATCCCTACCATCCTTACTAGTCCACGTCTCTATCAGAGTTATATTCTCACCCCCTATGCCTAGAGTAACATTATTCACGTAGGTGTTAGCGACCTCTACCTCAATGCTTAGGTGTTGGTATTGCTTATCTACTAGGGCTCCCTTCGGTGGATTAATATTAATTCTCTTTAGTGATTCCTCATTAACCATTGATGCTTTAAATGTGAATCTTCCTGAACCAGATATCTGTTTGATAGTAATGTAATAGAAGCCATCTCTCTTCGGCGAGAAAACAACGTATTCATCTTGACCTGAACTATGAGTGCTTTTAGCTAAGAGTACTGGTTGCCCGAATTGATCGGGATTATAATCCCAGATATATAAGTCGAAATCTGCATCATCTGGAACACTTACCCTAAATATATAGCTCTTATTTGCTTCAAGATGAATTCTTCCAGCCCAAACATGCTTACCAAAACGCTTATAAGTTAAGTTCTCTTCATAGCTCTCGTCAAGCTGCACTATATTTTTATAAGCTTGTACCGCCGCATCTACCTGTACTAGACCATAACCCTCAACAATATCACTTTGACCTCTCGTAGCTTTTCCTCCAACTTCCTTTCCTCTATAGATCTCCCAAGCAGTCATTAATAACAACTGCTTAACTCTAAGCACATCACTAGTAGTGTAATTCCATTTACTCCAATCACCATTAGTAATAGCATCTATAACTACCGCGAGCACTCCACCAACTTGAGCTGCTGAAATTGATGTACCCCTAACAACTATTAAATCATTCTTGTACGAGTCCTTTATACCACTTAATTTAACTGACTTAATAGTATCGGTAGCGTAATTCCATATGTATAAATCAAGGTTATCATCCCTATCATTATCAGAACAAATTATTGCGGGTTCATCAAAATCACCACCAGGAGCAACTATATCTGGTTTAGTGACATTTGTAACTGCTATGGATCCATCTGGATACTTACTATAAGGACCTCTGGAAGACCAATTAGTTACATTTAATGATAACCATCCATCACTAGAAGCTCCTACCGCGATTACTTGCTCGAGTCTAGCTGGTGAATTAATAGTGTTCTCACCTGGTCCCTCGTTTCCAGCAGCCGCTGCCACAACTATTCCATGATCAATCAGGCTCTGAACAGCTTCCTCCGTAGCGACATCCACAACGGTGGATCCGAAAGTTATTGTTGCTGCTACTATATGATACTTCTCCCTATTGCTTATTACCCAATCTATCCCATCTAGGATATCTTCCGTATCACCCTCCCCATTCGCATCTAGAACCTTAACTCCAACAAGTTTTACTCCTGGAGCTACTCCAGAGTATACACCATATTCATTGGAGCTAGATAGATTAGTTTTTAGGAATGCCCAATACGCGACTCCCGGTCCATCATCCTTACCTTCAACGGTCCCACCACTCTTAAATGTCATGTCTATCTCTACTTTATATATCCCCGTGGCATTAGCTTTGATACTAGCTATATAGGGGTTAGTTACCCCATTCACCTTTACTGTCCTGCCATCTGGGGTATAGATAATTAACCCAGTTACTTCTGCGCTATGAATTTTTGTTGCAGAGGGTTGAATACTAACATCCTTCCACTTAACGATAAGTGTTATGTTTCCTGTTTTAAACACTGGGAAAACCTCGGTGGTTAGAAAAGAGTACTCTCCAACGGATAACCCATCTATAACGATAGCAAATTGAGCGAATTGAATCATTGTTTCATTGTACTTGACAGAGTTCCCAGCTACAACACTGCCTATAGAGGTGCCATGCCCATTATCGTCATATGGGCTCCCTTTACCATTGACTGCATCGTACCAACCAATTATTTTTCCTGAGAAATTACCGTCACCGTAATAGGGTGAGAGAGTTATATGTGTGGGGTCTAGTCCTGAATCTATGATTGCTACGCTCATGTTGCCTGATCCTACGTAACCATAGTTATCCCAGACATAGGGTTTTAAGCCCATTAATTTAACAGCGTTAAACATCCTTGCCCTATACTTTATGTTTGGTTGAATAAAGAGAATATTTTGATCCTTAGCTAACTCGCTTAGCATCTTTTTAGGTATCTTTCCGGAATAACCGTTTATAGCGCTTTTATATATCTTCTTGATCTCTCCTCCAAGACTCTCAAAATATTCGATAGAGTCAGCGGAATACTTTTTTAGTAAAACAATAACATCTATAGGCTCCTCATTACTTATAGATGCAGTTTCTAAAGAATCCTGTATCTTGTTACCATCCCTATCAAGTTTCTTGAGGACCTCATTTATATTATGAGGAATCACCTTATTGCTAGTTTGAACAACTTTTATAGGTTTACTCAACGAGCTCTGCTTAATCGATATTATCTTTATATTCGAATTCATTGGTATTAGTAGAGCCAGGATTATTAAGATTCCAATAATCTTTTTCATAAGAATCACGCAAAAAGCAAAGGAAACTATATTATACAATTTACATTTTTAAAAATTAATTATTTATGCTTACTCATTCTGTTTTAATGAATACTTTTCATAAAGAAATTAGAATTCTGTGTTCTCGTTAATCTATGAACGCAAATAAAATTTTGGCGTAATCCTGGTTACTATAAATATTATTGCACTTATCGCTAACCAAGCTAAGAGATTTATTAGTGGGCTAGGAGCGATATAGTAGCTTAGAATATTCGATACTATTTCAAATGCAAGACTACCAGATAATAATAGGTTAATAAATAGAAATGCCCACTCATCACTTTCGGATTTTTTCTTAGCGAAGTAGTCATCTATTTCTTCCTTACGCGCATCTATCTCCGACAGTAACTTATCTAACTGAAAAATCTTAAACAAATTGTTAGCGAATTCCATATCTATGATGGATCTTAATACGCGGTCTGGCATATATAATGTATAATTTTTAATCCATATGAAATGTATCCTCGATAGCTTCTTAAGGTACTGTAATCCTTGAACTTGACCCAGAAGTTTATCTAGCTCGAAATTCGTGATTACTAAGCTCAGTCTGATAGTCATTATGTAAGTGAATAGTAAGAGGAAATAATCTAGTTCATATTTGTGCATGAACTGATAATTCTTGTCTTTATGGATAACTAATGTGTTAAAATCCGTAAATACGAGAAACTTATCAAACGAGGATATATTTCTTAGCTTTATTGATTTCATTCTTTTATACTTACTATAAGCTGTTATTATTTGTGTGATTTTATCTCTATACTTCTCTAGAACAATATTTTCTAGATCTTTCAGGGGTAAGTCCTGGTCTATAGCTGAATCAACTAATGCTAAGTGAAGAATTGGATGATTTAGGCCCCACCTATAACTTGTTTCTGGTTTATCTAACTTACATAACTTCTTTATCTTATCTACTAGATCTTGAGAAAAGTCGCTGAGATCCTCATACTCTCGACCTTCAAAATAATTTATCTGATTATTAAATAAATCTAAAGTAAATTTCATTGTCCTTGGGTGATGCTTTTCCCACCACCATGAAAAAACATAGTTGATTGGAACTTTTGATAAGATCTCATCTATGTTTTTGAATCTGTATATAATGTTAATTATTCCATTTGAAAACACTATAATGAATAAATCTGCTTTAGCTACACAATCTTCAAAAATGGGATCTTTCGGAATTACATTGATGTTTAGTCTGCCTAGATAGATTATTGATATGAATTTATCGTTTAAGACTGATGGATTAATCATATCTGTTAGAATTCTCAAATAATTCTTCATCTCGCCGTAAATCCTAAACTGGTGATTAATTGAAATATCACTCCTGATAAGAACTTCTCTATTTATTTTTTCATTTATATACTCAAAGTAACCTATACTGCTTGCTAATCCCGCATTAAATATTTTAAGAGCTATTTTAATTGGATTTACTGATTGTTGGAGATTTCTAGTGAAGATCCAGTTTAATTCCGGTTTACCTAAACCCTCCATATCCCTCAAATAGATATTCCACCAATTACTCTCCATAAACTCTCTTATGTATGGGTCATCATAATTAGATAGTTTTTGGCCATTATATAGATATGTTGTCTCTAAGAAATCTATTATGAATTCCCTACCCCAGCTACTTGCTAAATAGGTAATTATCGTTCTATAATAATTTTTGATTGGGTATAGACTCATTTTAAATTCGTCAACCAATAAGCGCTTTATGCAATAAATACCATAACGTCTTATCGCTTTATCAAGAAGAATATATAAAGCCGCTTTCAAGTATTTTTTGCTCACTTCTCCAGATTTTATCAACTCTCTTAGCTTATTGAATAATGAATTTATATCCATATTTTTCAGATTCTGTATTTCTTCTTTAACATGATTAGATAACTCAATTTTTTCCATCTCTCTCCTATAAGCCACTATTCTATTAAGTATGAATTGAGGATCATCACTCCATAAATCATCTAGTACTTGCTTACCAAGCTCAATTATCTCTCTAAAAACATCTGTTTTACAATCCTTATTAATAAGCATTCCAAAGACTAGAATCCTTTCAGGTAAAAGCTTTCTTATAATTTTTCTGATCTGCTGCCTAGGTAATTTTTCAATTTCCTTAATGACATCTATGAAGCTTGTATCTTTCTCGATTCTTAAGCCTAATTCACTTATTTTATCTCGATGAATCATAAAGAATTTAGCTAAGAATTCTATGTTATGGTCATCGTAAACAAAGAATAAGTCTTCCTTCTTGATATAGAAAACATCATAACCATACTCTCTATCCATTAATTTCTTAAGCTGCTTCTCATCTACGTATAGACCAATAACAATGTTATAATAATTACAATTATTAACTGAATCTTCTGACACCTCTAATGTTAAGACTGCTCTTTCGTTATTTTCTATATTTTCTCTTTTCAATGAAACACTTATTCTTGGATATGAAAAAACTCTCTTAGCGAAATATTTCTTTTCTTGCCCATTTATATCTTTATAAACTATGCATCGTGCTCTAGCTGGTAGAAACAATATGTTCTTACACTCCTGATCTTCCCTATCACCGCAAGTCGTTTTAAGAAAAGAATCAGGAATCATTAATGAACCATATCCGCAAACAGCATATTTCATCATGAATCACTTTAAAGATCATTAATTCATCTTCGACACGATATAAATATTTTATTCATTATTAAATGATTTCTTCTTAGATAGATTCAGAAAGAATAGAGATAAATTGTGTAAAAATATTCAATGCGTTAGCTCAATTTAGAAGATTCTTATTTGCTTATGATCTTAGTAAATGATTCTTCCCGCGCCTTTACTAGATAATATATTAGCTCGTTGAAAGGTGTTTTCACATTCAACTCTCTTCCCAGCCTGACTATTGCACCATTAATGTAATCTATTTCTGTTCTCTTCCCCTTAATTATGTCTTGGAGCATTGATGATTTATTCTCTCTTGTTTTTCTGGCAACTTCTAAAACTATTTCCTCAAGATTACTTAAATCGACTCCCTCTTTTTTCGCCACTTCCATTATCTCTATACAAATCTTTTTGATTATTGGTCTTAACCATTGAAGCTCTACTATCCCCTTATTTTTGACTCCTAAAATCGCTGTTAATGGGTTTATCACAGCGTTGATTCCTAGCTTAAGGAAGATGTATTGTTTAATGTTTTCAACATGTTTTGCTGGTAACCCTACTTTATTAAGCTCCTTTGCAATTAATTTTGAGTAATAATCTTTCTCATCGCCATATAAACCACCTACATAAGTTTCTCCCAAACCAGCGTGATTAACTACTCCAGGATCAGGTATGTTTGCACCATTATTCGTGATCGCTCTAACTATGTTAGCATCCTTGAGAAACTCTCTAGCTACTTCACTTATTCCAAGGCCATTCTGAATGAATAAAAAGCAGGGACTTTTAATAGATTTATCAGCGATTTCTCTTAGCATGCTTTTTAAGTCGTATGCTTTAACGCATATAAAGATGCAGTCAAATTCTTTTCCAGATAGCTCACTTATTGATGCATAGAGATTGCTTAGATATACCCTTTCCTCAGTGTTTTGAAATAGCTTTCTTAATATGAGGTAGCCACGATCCCTTATTTTCTCAATATGTTGGCCTCTACCTAAGCAATAAACTTCGTTATTCCTTGATAAATAAGCAGCAAGCATTGATCCTATTGAACCCATCCCAGCTATAAGAATCTTCATGCCTCCATACACCCATTTACGTTACTTTCTCCCACTTATATAGGTCAATCACTTTACTTAATGTTGAACCTCTCTTTATCTCCTCCCTAATCCTATCCTCCTTCTCTTTAATATCTAGAGCCCTATTCGCGACTTCCTGAACCTTCTCCTGTGGAATAACTATGATTCCATCCTCATCAGCAACTATGAAATCTCCTGGCCTAATCTTAACTCCCTCAATCTCAATCGGGACATTTATTTCACCGAATCCTTTTGGCTCACCAGCCCTTGCACAGAAATACTTAGCGTAAACTGGGACCCCTGCTTCTCTAATATCATGAATATCTCTCACAGCCCCATTAATTATTATTCCTGCTACCCTCTTATTTCTCGCGCTCCAGGTAGCTAATTCACCCCAAACGGCTATATTCTCTCCACCTGCATCAATTACGATTACTGATCCTTCGGTAGCGTAATCTAAGGCTTCAACGGGTTTAGCCCAGTCTCCAGGATAAGTACGTACTGTTAAAGCTCTTCCAACTATCTTTCTCCCAGGTATAACTGGTTTAAATCCTGTTATTACTCTACCTCTATGCATTGCGTCACTTATATTGGGTACAGAAACTTTTTTCAAGATGCTCATGATCTCCTCTAAAGTCTTCGCTTTCTTTCCCTTAAGAGCCTTAATCGGAGTCCTCTTTAACATTGCTTCTTTAATTAACCTAGCTGCTTCAGCAGCATTCTCAGATTTAGTTATGGCTCCACCAACAATCACTATATCCGCGCCCTTCTCAACAGCTATAGCTGCAGTTTCACTGGTTATTCCTCCTGCTACAGCTAGCGGTATATTGACTTTATCTCTCACCTCCTCAAGAATACTTATTGGATTTAGTCCCCTCATCTGCTGGTCTATACCAACATGAATACATATTATATCAACACCTAATTTCTCCAGTTCCATAATCCTCTTAACTGGATCAGCTACACCAATAATATCAACCATTACGAAGCCTCCATAGTTCCTAGCAGCCTCAATAGCCTCCTTAATCGTACTATCATCACTAACCCCTAAGACAACAACGATGTTTGCTCCAGCTTTGAAAGCCATTTCAGCTTCTAGCCTACCCGTATCCATCGTTTTTAGGTCAGCAACTATGATCTTGTCTTTAAACTCTCTACGTAACGCTCTGACAGCGTTCATTCCTTCACTTTTGATTAGAGGTGTACCCACTTCAAGCCAGTCTACCCCTCCCTCAACAGCTTCTTTGGCGATAGTTAACGCTCTCTTTAACTCTAGGAAATCCAATGCTACCTGCAAAATTGGTGTTTTTCCCAAGATAGAACTCATCATTATTTATTACCTCTACAAGTTATGCATTTATTGATATTTTAAGGAACCAGTACACTATATCTCTTTAACATATGTTTTTCAACAATTAATTCGCGAACTTCTTATCCCCGTGAAAAAATCGATTTTAAAGCACATTAATCTAATGTTTATTTTACAGTAATTATTTGATTTTTCTGATAATTTTTTATTAATCGGAAAATTTATTTAATTTCGGATATATCTATATTATTTGAGCCAGATTCCTTAGTTAAGGATATGGTTTACTTGGGGGTGCCTGTTCTGAGAATTGTTGCAAGGGGTTATGTAGGGAAGAAAGGTGAGATATATATTGGGAAAAAAGCTAGGGAGTTACTGGGTGTGAAACCGGGAGATGAATTAATAGTTTATACTCGTGATAATGAGTTAGTAATCAGGAAAGCTCCTAAATTGGAGGATATTCTCAGAAAGAAGCCTCTTGCCACTATTAGCGTGAGAGAGATAGAGGAGATTAGTGATGAAGAGCAGAGAAAGTATACGTGATGCATCATGTCTATTGTTCTTGACACAACATATATCTTACCTCTATTCAATATCGATGTAGATGTTTTTGGGAAGAAAGATTTAGGGCTTCTTTTGAAAAGTAAGGTAAGGAAACTTGTACCACCACATATTTTGATAGAAGCGAAATGGGTACTATATTCCCTTCTCAGGCGTAATATTATTAGAGATTTTGATCGCGCGATATCAGATTTTAATGATGGGTTACATATCATAAAGCATAGCGATACGCTTAGATTAACTGAGTATCCTGATCTTGAAGTAGATTTAATCGAGAGCAAAATCTATAAAACCATTGGGATCAGAGATTATTTCGATCGAGTTATACTAGCGACTTCTAAAGTCTATAATGCAATCTTGTTAACGGAGGATGAAGAATTATTAAGCTTAAACACAGAGAATTACCCAGAACTCTTACCACGAACCATAATTAACTGGAACACGTTTAAGAAAAAGGTAAAATTCTAATTCCTCAGATCAGTTCTCGTGATAATCAGTATATTCTTTAACATCATGTTCATTATGATCATTCGTTATCACTGCTTTGATCCCCAAGCCAATGCTTCTTTAGTTCCTCGAAATAATCTCTTAATCTATGTTCACCAATTGTTGGCGCTATGAAATCATTCGTCATAGCCGCTATCAGGAACTGCATCAAGACGTAATATTTCTTCTTGAATAATCTCAGGGGTAGTATGAATGGTTTGATTAACCATGATGGCATTCTAGTTATCTTTGGTTTCTTACCTAAGACTTCAAACGCTAGCTTAGCTATATCAATGTACCTGAATATCTCTGGGCCACCGATAGGTATATCTTTTTCATCCATATTAACCGCATCTACACACACCTTAGCTACATCGGCACCATGAATAGGATTCATCGCGTTTTTACCGCTTCCTATTAAATAAACTCTTCCCTTAATAGCCATTTGAAGAAACTGCGACATGTCTGAGAAGAATCCTGTCGGCCTTATCACTGAGTAATTGATACCAGATTTCTTTAATTCTTCAACAAACATCTCTCTAGCTTTAATACCCTCGATATAAGTATATCTTGCTCCATTGAATACAGATACGAAAATGAATTTCTCTACGGATTCCTTTAACGCCTCATTTAAAATAGCTTTATTACCCCTATAATCAACATCCATGAAACTAGCTTTCTCATTTGGCTTGGTTATTCCAACGGAGGAAAAAACTATATCTATATCCCTGCAAATACCCCTCAAGCTTTCTGGTTTAGTGACATCACCAACAAAGATATCGTCAACTAGTTCGCCAACCGCGGGTTCTAGATACGGACCAACAACATTCAGTTTCTTCGGATTTCTAACTAGAGCTCTTACCCAGTAACCCCGTTTCTTAAATTCCGCTACAACATATTTACCGAGGTAACCAGATGCACCAGCTACTAAAACTTTCTTCATAAAGCTCAACACAGTTATTAGAGATCAAAATAATATCCTTATTTCTATTATTTAAGCATTTTTTAGTTATTTGATTTACAACGCTAGAAAGGAGAACGCATGAGTCTAACTCTAGGTAAAGGTCTCTTTCTTAGAGAGTCACATTAATATTGCTAGCTTTACTCTTTATTACTAATGAATTCATTTTAACAATAAGTGATCTCATTGCGTCCTAAGTATTGGTTGGGTTGTAGTGGTTATAGTTACGATGATTGGGTAGGTAACTTTTACCCGCCTGGCTTAGATAAGTCACTCTTCTTCAAGTATTATTCCGAGCGATTCAACACTGTTGAGATTAACTCTAGCTTTTATCAGATCCCGAAAAGAAGCACTGTTCTTCATTGGGCTAAGCACGCTCCTAGCTACTTTAAGTTCTCCATAAAATTTTATAGAGAGATAACTCATGATAGAAAACTCTTCAACGTTAAGCCCGTATTAGATAAATTCTTTATGTCTATCAAACCATTATTGGATAAGGATCTAGTAGCTGTTTTTCTCATCCAATTACCAGCTAGCTTTGGAAAGAATTTACCGAAACTCGAATCATTCTTTAATGAGTTACCGAGTGAATATAAGTATGCTATAGAGTTTAGGCATCATAGCTGGCTTGAGGACGATACATTCGAGTTACTGAGAAAATATAATGTGGCGTATACAATTGTGGATGAACCACACTTACCACCGATAATTAAGATAACTTCAGATTTCGCTTACATAAGATTCCATGGCCATGGCAAAAAGATATGGTACTACTATAATTATAAGGAAGATGAATTAAGAAGCTGGGCTAAAAAAATCTTAGAGATTGAACCAAAAGTGAAGGAACTGTATATCTACTTCAATAATCACTTCAGAGCATTCGCTCCCAAAAACGCTAGCCAGCTAGCAAAATTACTTAATATTGAACAAGAAGAATTAGTTCCGGTTCAAAGGCAAACATCATTATGGGAATTCTAAATAGATATTTGTGGTTATCTTAACGAAATTCCATGATTAATTAGATGATTTAATCAATGCAAAGACTCTTTATGATTTAAATAACTAAGCTAGCTTTTTTCTTCTCTAATTAATGGAAGGTGCTAAATTTGAGTAGTGATGTATCTTATTTTCATACTAGGAAGAGAATAGTGGAGTTAGGTAGACTTCTCGTTAAGAAGGGTTTGACTCACGGTTCATCTGGAAACTTAAGTGCTAGGGTTGGTGAAAATACTGTGCTGATTACTCCTAGCGGCGTACCATACTTTGAGATGAGGCCAAGCGATATAGTTGAGATCGATTTAGAAGGAAACGTGATCTCAGGTAAATTCAAGCCATCTATTGAGAGATTCATGCACTTAGAGATATATAAGAGTAGGAAAGATGTTAACGCTGTTGTTCATTCCCATCCAATAAACTCTTCAGCTTTAGCTATAGTTAGGGAACCTCTACCAGTTCTAACAGAGGAATTCGTGATTTACGTTGGAGGACCAGTTGAGTTAGCTAGATTTGAGCAAGCTGGTACTATTGAGCTAGGTAAAGCGGTTGTAGAGGCTCTAGGAGATAAGAAAGCTGCTTTAATGTCTAATCATGGATTAGTAGCTGTTGGGAAGGATCTAGATGAAGCTGAATTCGTTTCAGAGATTGTTGAGCTTCACGCAAGAATGTATATCCTGGCTAAATCCATCGGTAAAGTCAATGTTGTTCCTCCAGAAATAGTTGAGAAATGGAAGGAATATTACTATAAAATAAATGAGGAATTGAGTAATTATTGAGTTAAACCAATTGTTTACGGCAAGTAAGATAATATCGTGATAATCGAGAACAATGTAGCTAGAATCAGAGTAAAGACTACCCTGGCCGTGAAGTACTCTTTTACCTCTTCTTTAATAGCTATTATTTTTTCGCTGAGAATTGATGCGAATATTGCAACTAGGAATCCGGAGATCTCATCGGCTATAACGTGTTGTCTAACAAAGAGTGTTGCAACCATTACACCAATAGCGATGAACCAGAAGAGTATTGATAGTTTTCTGTTTTCTTTACTCAGGAAATAAGCTGCTAGTGTCGAGTTAGCTGCATGCAGGCTTGGAAAGCAATTAACTGGTAAGTCACTTTGATAGTAATTATACATGACTCTCGATAAGAAATCTTTAGCACCGCTTAAATCAGGCCTATTCATCTTAACTGGGTAAATAAGATACGTTAAATAGGATATGGCGTATATCAGGATTGCTGCGAAATAGAATCTATTCGCTTTCTCTGGCTTAATGTAAGTGAAGTAGCCTACAGTATATAGTACGAATGGATAAAAGATGAACACGTAGAAAATAACGAAGTAAGGGTTGAAACTTATCATGAGATCTATTGGAGTATAGAATACTGAACTAGCTCTAGGGAGCGTGGCTTCAGCTATAATATCATACAAAACCATCGCTATAAAATAGTATATTACTAAGAGGATCGTGTTCTTGACCATTAGGATAATGAAATCCTTTTTAGCCAATTTAATACACCCAAAATCTTTTTTAGAACACCACACTTTGTATCTAATTAATTTATTGAAAAAAAAATTTAAACCATTAACTTTATGGTGTTTAAATGTATATTAAGCACGTAGGAGTATTCCTTATTTCTCTAGTGTTGATCATAATTATGAGCATGGCCATTTATTTTGTTGTCAATAGCTATGCTTTAGGAGTGAGGCTAAAGAGCGCGGGCGCAGTGAAGCCATTATGGGTATTTAGGACAAACGGATACATTTACCCTTCTCCAGCCTTAGGCGATCTTGATGGTGATGGCAAGCTAGAGGTAGTCATAGGGTCTGGGGATAGCTATATTTACGCTATCAATGGTGAAGACGGCAGCTTGCTATGGAAATACACAAAACATTACTTCAAGGCTATAATTTCTTCTCCAGCTTTGGGTGATATTGATGGTGACGGCAAGCTAGAGGTAATTATAGGCAATGCCAATGGAATCATTTATGCTCTTAACGGCGAGGATGGTAGCCCGCTCTGGCGATACGTTACTGGTGGTGCTGTTTATTCCTCTCCAGCCTTAGGTGATCTTGATGGTGATGGTAGACTAGAGGTAGTCGTTGGGTCTTGGGATGGCTATATTTACGCTATCAACGGCGAGAATGGTAGCCTATGCTGGAACTTTTTCGCAGGCCATATTTCTTCTTCTCTGGCTTTGGGTGATCTTGATGGTGATGGTAGACTAGAGGTAGTCGTTGGTAGCGAGGATAACAACATTTACGCTATCAATGGTGAGGACGGTAGCTTGCTATGGAATTATACTACGCGGGGAGATGTTGACTCTTCTCCTGCCTTAGGCGATATTGATGGTGATGGCAAGCTAGAGGCAGTTGTTGGTAGCGAGGATAACAACATTTACGCTATTAATGGTGAGGACGGTAGCTTGCTATGGAATTATACTACGCGGGGAGATGTTGACTCTTCTCCTGCCTTAGGCGATATTGATGGTGATGGCAAGCTAGAGGTAGTTGTTGGCAGTGAGGATGGCAATATTTACGCTATTAATGGTGAGGACGGTAGCTTGCTATGGAAGTACGCTACGGGGCCATGGAGTTACGCTATAGGGGCTTGGGTTTATTCTTCTCCAGCCTTAGGCGATGTTGATGGGGATGGAAGGCTTGATGTCATTGTTGGTAGTGGAGATAATAATATTTACGCTATCAATGGTGAAGATGGTAGTCTACTCTGGCGATGCGTTACTGGTGGTGCTGTTTATTCCTCTCCAGCCTTAGGTGATCTTGATGGTGATGGTAGACTAGAGGTGGTTGTTGGGTCTTGGGATAACAATGTTTATGCTCTTGATGTCCCGTCTGCTGGAAAGAGGGTTTATTGGCAGGGTCTTCATGGGGATCCATGGTTTAACTCGACTCGCTGTCTATGCTTTATTGATCCTGACATGGATTTCTTGTCCACGTATAGTGAGTTGCTTTATGGCACTGATCCTCGTGATCCGGATACTGATAATGATTTCTGTTTGGATGGCATCGAGGTTTATCGTGGCAGTAACCCGCTAGTTTTTGATAATGTACGCGTGCTGATCGTGCTGATTCCGTCGGCAATTATTATCGCCAGCCTCGCCTCTTACATCATTCTTAGGAAGCTGGGGAAAGTCCATAAGAGAGAATCTTAAGTTTGCGGGTCTGGAGTTAGCCCAAAATAAAGCTATTTAAAAAATTTAGATTTAATATTAATAATACAATAGGATAACTAGTTAAGGGTGATTAATAATGGTTAATGTCATTTTGATGCAGCATGCTGAGGCAAAGAGGAAGGAGGAGGATCCCCAGAGGAACATAACGGATAAGGGTAGGGAGGAAACTGAGAAGATAGCTAGATTCTTCGTTAATAATGTTGATGTGAAGATTGATAAGATAATTCATAGTACAAAACTCAGGGCAAAACAGACTGCTGAGATACTTTCTAGATACATAAGACCAGTGAGAGGTATGGTTGAGGAAAGCGATTTGGAACCGAAAGCGGACCCCTCTATATGGGCTAATAAGTTAAGAGATATAAATGAAAACATTATTATTGTCGGTCATCTCCCTCATTTAAGCAGATTAACTTCCCTCTTATTAACTGGGAACTCTGAGATCGAAATAGTAAAGTTTCGTTACTCTAACATGGTTTGTCTAGAACGCAATAAAAATGGAGAATGGAGAATATTATGGATTATTAGGCCAGATATAATTAAGTAGTTTTTCTTGCTTGTTATATATTGATGATGAGATGACCGGGGCTGATATTAAGATGAAGAAGCTTGAAAGGTCTGATAAATCAAAAGCCAATAGATCTTAAATCTCTAGGATCATAGCATTAAATAGAATTCTCAACATTATTTTTGCTGCTTTTTATGCACTCACACAACGCAAATATCTTAAAATACTTGTTGAATAAAGTTTCGCGACGCTTAATATTCCATTACTCAAGGAATTAAAAATTAAAGATGAAGCACTATCGCCACACTATACATTATCCTGCTATGGCGGTTTAAGAGTTATTGAATACACGAGAGATAAAGCTATATCATGTATTAATTATGCGGAGGAAATTTTGAAATGGGTGAAAGAGAAAGCATGATTTTTTATAGGATCTTAAGGGAGAGCGTGAAGAATTATGAGAAGGCTTTTAGGAAGTTTGTTAATAAACTCATAGAAAAGTTCGGGGATCAAGTCACAATCATCCTGTTTGGTAGTAGGGCTGGTGGAAGAGCGAGAGAGTCAAGTGATTATGATGTAGCAGTTATAGTTCGAGATAATGTCGATAGGATATCACTTCTAGAGGATGTATCTAAATTGAGAGAGGATCCGGTTCCAATAGATATTGTTGTGATTAAGATTAGTGAGCTTGATTTAGAAATTGTTAAAAAGATGCTTAATGAATCAAAAATTATCTGGAATGGGTTAGGAATAATACTGAGCAACGAAAAATAGCGATGCATTATTTATAGTACTTTATTAGTCTAGATAGTATTTTTGAGTACCTGAATCCTGTAACTGGTAGTTTCTTTGCTATGGCGGTATTTATTGCTAGTACTTGGTAAAACATTGTTGAGATTATTGCTGAATTGAACTCATCTAGTTCAGGGATCTCTACTCTAGCATCGACCCAGTTAATATTTTTGATATTAGTTACAACTATTTGTCTCGCCCCTATTTCTCTCAGCGCCTTCGATACATCAATCAATTTCTCTGCGCTATCGCCTTTAGGTATATCAAGAATAATTACATCGCTTTTATCGATGGATATCATACCGTAATGAGAGATTTCTTCAGCTTCAAAAACTATTGAATGCATCCAGGATGCTTCCCTAAACTTCGCTCCACCAAAGAGAACTGATACGTAGCTTGGTCCAGCTCCAACAAGATAAACTATATTCTTATCCCGGAGATAGCTCACGATTTCTTTGACACTTGATGAGAAGTAATTCAGATACTTCTTAGAGATTCCTGGCAAGCTATCTAATCTCTCTTGATCGTAACTCGGTTCACTAATACTTCTCGCTATTATATTTAATAGATACATTGCTGTGGTGCTTGTTGCTGAAGGAGGGCCGTAAGGATTCTTCACCCTTGTTACTAGATTTAAGTCCGATAGTTTAGCTAGCGGTGAATTCTCATAGTTCGTTAATGCTATTAGCTTTAACTTATTCTCTCTCGCTTTCTTCGCAGCATCAACTGTTTTTGATGTCCGTCCGGACGCAGATATAGCTATTAGAGCAGCGTTATCTTCGAAATTATGTTTATATTTAAGGAACTCGTATGACTCGTAGCTCTCAGCTCTGATTCCTGCGAATTTCTCGAATATTAAGGCTCCATAAATCCCTACAAAATAACTGTCTCCACAACCAACGAAATAAACCTTATCTACATCCTCAAGGAACCCTTTCACAGTATCTATTCTCTCAGCTATCCACGCTCCAGTCTCTCTTAAAGCTATTGGCTGCTCCTCAATAACGTGTTTTAATGATCTATCAAGAAAATCAGTCAATTTCATCACTACTCAAAATTTTTTATTAACTTATTATAAAGCTTGGTGGCTGGATAGGAATCATCATCAATCCTTTCATAGAGATTTATCTCCCCTCTAACAATAATTCCCGCTGACCTATTTCCCCGTCGATCTCCGCCAGCCTTCTCACCAGCCATTAAAGCGCTTAACAATTTCTTAACAATATTACCCTCCGTTTCTAATAATGCTTTCTCAGCCGCTAATAATACTTCCCTCCCAGTTATTAAGTTCCCGATAATAATGTAGTCGTCGCCGATTAGTTCTCCATGCCAAGATGGACAGAGCTTTCCAGTGTGAACAGCCTTCCTGTTCATTGCATCTATTATAGCTACTTGCCTTTTCTCTGGTTCATCATCCCTAGCCAGCAAATTCTTTAGTGCTTCTGAGGGACTCAAACCCCTCTCCAACAGCTTTAATCCCTCGCTTCCATACATAGTGTTTGTGTATGCTTGTGTCGCTATCGCACCCACCCGCTCTTTGACCCATGGAACTCTTGTTGCAACAGCTATTGATCCAGATGCAACAGCTACTCCCAGCGTCCCAGTTTCTTTATCTAGCTTGAGAATAGAATAAGTCATCATAAACACCTATTTTCTCTTAACTAATAGGTCTTAAGATTAATAATTCTGATACCTTATTAAAAAATAGGATATAGTGGAATTAAGAGAGAAAAACAATTAAAAAGTGTTAGAGGGATTATCTTAGGATTTAGATTCTAGCTTAGTTATCCTTTCTATTAACTTTCTGTTTTCCTCCTTGATCTTATCTATTTCCTCTCTCAATTTCTGGTACTCTACACCCTTCTCTAAACTCTTCCTTATTTTTTGAGCAACTTCCCTAGAGACCCTAATTATTCTTTCATCTAGATCCTCTCTAGATAACCTATCAAGCATTGGGAGTAGTTTCGGTGACATTAATTCGAGAGCTGCTCTAACAGCTGCAGCTCTAATCCTATAGTTCTCGTCTCTAGATGCTTCATTTATTATATCGAATGTCTCTTTCTTCTCTGGGAATTTTGCTAGAGCCATTATTGCAGTAGCTCTAATTAATGTTGGGTTACCTCTTGACGCTCGAGCTTTAATTATTTCGAAGCATTCATCTGATCCGAGTTCAGCTAATCCCCTGATAGCTCCATTGGTTATTACGTAGTTATGGGAGGGTATATCTAGAGCTTTCTTTAGAGCATCGAACACGAAATCCTGCTTAGTTTTACCCAGGCTTTCAGCCGCTGTCGCTCTTACGTAATAACTCTCTTCACCATTATCTAGAACTCTAATTAACGTTCTCGCAACTTCCTCCTCTCTATAATTCCCTAGTGCTGCCATTATTGCTCTTCTAACTCTCGGATGATTAACTTTTTTCTCAGCATCCAGCAACGCTTGTTTCGCTTCAGATAAACCGATTTTACCAAGGGAATTAGCTGCCTCTACACTAACGCCCCAGAACTCATCCTCTATAACTGCTTTCTTTAGAGCTTCGATTACTTTAGAGCTCTTGAATTTAGATAATGCTCTAGCAGCTAGTATTCTAGAGTAAGTGTGCTTGCAGTTAAGTAATTGATCTATCCATTGTTCCTGTCCTTGATCAATATTTAGTACGGCGAATGTCTTGAAATCTGGGTCAATGCATACTCTTTTTGGTTTCTCGTCTAGAGGTATATGAAATGTCTCTTGTTTCTCTTTAATCCAAATTGTCTTCTTTACTTCTCTCCCGCTATCTGTAATGATGAGTACTTCTATTGGTAACTTGTATACGTCCCAGGAATCATCTGGTTGCGTCTGTTTGATAGAGATGCTTAATGTTTTTTCCTCCGGATTCCATCTATGATTTATATTGAGTACTGGGTGACCAGCATTATATACGTATTGATCAAAGAACCACTCGAAATCCTTTCCAGTAACTTCCTCAACAACCTTCCTGAAGTCCTCGGTATCAGCTACATCGAACTTGAATTTCTCTAAATATCTCTTCAGCACCTGCCTGAATGTATCTTCTCCAATAATGTTTTTTAAAGTATGGAGAACTAGGGCTCCCTTGGGATAAGAGTGAGAATCAAATACCTCGCTAGCATACTTATATACTCTCGTCACAATCGGTCTAGCATATCTCATCCCATACTCCTGGAGATATCTATCAAGGAAACCCACTAGATCATATATAAAGTCTGCTTCACCCTTCCAATGTCTCGTGTATAGAGCTTGGAAGTATGTTGCGAAAGACTCGTTTAACCATATGTTACCCCAATCTTTCGTTGTTACTAAGTCACCAACCCATTGATGCGCGGCTTCATGCGCAACTAATGGTTCACTCTCGAAATCCATGTGTGCTTTTTCGTCATGTAGTGTGAGATCAGTTAGTATTGTTATCGTGGTGTTCTCCATGCCACCGAATATGAATTCACTTACACATACTTGATCATATTTATCCCATGGATATGGAACACCCGTGTACTCGCTGTAGAATCTAATTATGTCTGGTGTCTTAGAGAAGCTTCTCATTATGTCATCTCTTCTTCCTTTTGGAACATAGTATCTTAGGGGTATGCCATCAACATTATCCTCAATTACATCGAATATACCTATTGCTAGAGCTATTAAGTATGGTGAATGAGGCTTATCCATTTTCCAGTGCCAGGACTTCCAATCACCCTCATCCTTAACATTAATTAGTTTTCCATTAGATACTACAGTGAATTCTTTTGGTGCATGAATAATTAGCTCTGATGTACACTTAATGTTCGGGTAATCATACATTGGTATCCAGTACCTATTATCCTCAGATTCTCCCTGTGACCAGACCTGTGGTACAACTCCCTCGTACTCTTCAGGAAGAATAAAGTATAATCCTTTCTTTGGTTTCGCTGAGTAAGCTATCTCAACGCTGATCATAGATCCCTTAGCTAACTCATTTGGTAACTCGATCTGAAGCACCTTACCGTCATAATAATAATTCAGATCTCGCCCATCACTTTTAACAGATTTTATATCCATATCTACTGCATCCAACTCAATAACTCTTAATCCATCTTTGACACTCTCGATATCTAGGGTAGCTAGACCATCAATCATTTTCTGATACACGTGTACCCTAAGATCAACTTTCACGTGTCTAACTCTGAAATCTGGAGATCTCGGATAATTAGGTTCATAATCTGGGAAAGCCCAATCTCTACCATGCTTCTTAACATACATTAATGCATCGCCTTACTAATTTTTAGAAATTACATTAAAGAAATTAAAATGAAATAAATATGTTGCATAAATAGAAATAAAGAGGAGATATCACTATGATTTACAATCCTATTGATCAACTTATCACTTTGTAGGATTTATTCATTCTATATAGTGGGTAAATGATAGCTATTAGAAGTAGTAGAAATGGTAGTGTTATAATTATGATGAAGTACTCGGGGGAAGCTAGGAGAAAATAGAACATGTTGATTAATACTACAATGAAGGCTAAAAAGAAAACTACGAAGCCTATCAATACTATGTATATTGGCTTTATGCTTTTTGCTTCCCACCACTCCCCAGTTGTTAAATCCTCAATCTTAACGGCCTTAAATATGTTATCTTTGATCCAATGCCCATGAGCCCTTATTTTATGGCCCCTAACAATTGTGATTGGACCCGTATAACCCTTGAATCTAACATCTATGAATCGATCCTCAGAAAGCTTTAATCTAATTGTTACATATCTCAATGTAACGGATCCCACCCGCTGATATCCACCTATATCAACACTAACATCATCTACTTCTCCTTCAACAAAATCCACGCCGGTGCTCACGCTTAATTACCTTGCTCAATAATTATTGATTTTTATATGGTTTTAATTATAAATTAATATTTTTTATATACTTAGCTATAATAGTTGAAGGAATGATCATTGAGAAAATGAATGTATTTATGTGGAATCTAAATAGATGATAAGTATAAGCTCTTTTCAATGCTATACGAGAAATCTCATAGATAATTCACTGCTCGCGGTGATCTATAATCCTAGTTAATATCAATACTTTTAAGTCTAACTCTGGCTACCGAAAAGTATTCGTAATGCGTAGGAACAAGTTAATTGATATTGATAGGTTTAGAGGAGCTAGGATCATTAATGAATTCACTCTAGGTAATTTCAAGTATTTTACTTATCAATTAAGAGTTGATAATTCTGATTTAGATGATTTAATAAGACTTGAGGCCAATTCTAAATACTCATTTAGAGTATTTAGAGGTAAGATAAATGGTAATGGAGTTACGTGGATCCCTGAGAGAATCGAGGCACTGATAGGATTCATTAAGTATCCCTGGAGAGAAATCATCAAGCAATTATTAATGCTAGACACATCTAAATTGGAAGTAATATCTGGGTTCCTAGCGACTTACTTCTCTTCTGGAGATAATGTAGTGGTGTTTAATCGGTATTGTGGCTTATTATTTGAGGAATGGGTGTACCAAGTAGTATTACTAAGCTTCCCTAGCGCTGAAATCTCTAGGCATTCTCCTAAGCTAAGTATTGGAGCAGATCCATTCAAGAACCTCTATAAGAGTATTTACTCTATCCCAGATATACAAGTCCGCGTCAAGAACACTACCCTGATTATTGAAGCTAAGGTTAATTTCAATCGGAGCGATCTGAGGCAAATAGAGAAGTATAGTAGATTAAGAGCAAGCGCTATCCTATTAATTAATCTGTACCCGATTTCACCAGAATTAAAGCAAGAATTGAGAAGACTCCGAGTAGTCACCAT